>CANQOH010000009.1 GCA_947625425.1 uncultured Bacilli bacterium | reverse complement strand
TTTTCGTTAACTCAATTATACGACTTGAATTACTTTTTTTATATAGAATTGTTTCACATCAATTGTAACACTACAAAAGAGGACAAAGAAGAGAAATAATTCTCTTTTTTTTCTGCATACTTTGTGCTAGAATAACTTTCTAGGTGAAAAATATGAATACAATGCAATTGAATGTAACAACCGAAAAATTAACTAAAGGTTATTCTTATGAAAAGAAAAAAATATATGAAATATTAAAAAAATTAACACCTGAAGAAAT
Organism: uncultured Bacilli bacterium; assembly: GCA_947625425.1. The sequence continues at coordinate 36,923 of CANQOH010000009.1, read as the reverse complement.
AGAAGCTATTTTTAATAATGATAATGTTTTTAATAATATTTTAAATATTAGTGAGTATGATTTCTTATTTATGATATTTAGGATGGTTCCAGCTAGTATTCAAGAAAAGATATGGTCTTATCCTAAATTACAAAAAATATTACTTGGTTTAGGTTCTTATAGTGATGATGTTTTATTAGAAAAAGCGATGGCTAATAAATTTTTCTATGATAAGCATTTAGAAAAGAAAGATAAAAAAGGGGAATTTTATTTCTCTAAAGATAAAGTGCGAAATGTTGAATTATTTTTACGTTCAATTAAAAGTGAAAAAATATTAAACGATTTAGTAAATAATAAATATTATCAACTTATTGTTTTATGTTCTAAAAAACTACCTAAAGCAGTTTTACAAAGAATTAATATTGAAGAGTTATTTAATAGAACAATTGATAGTGATTTATATCCTGTTGTTAGTGATAAAACTAAAAGAAGTTGGTGTTTTTTCTTAAATAATAATTGTGAAAAACTATTGATTCCACCAGATGTAAATAAATTATTTACGGAAACTAAAAAAGGTTATTCATATTCAGATATGTCTATTGGTCGAATTTTAAGTAGTAAACTTTGGTCATTAGGAGCTGAAGGAAAGAAATTAGAGATTACTAAAGAACAAATAGCTTCTTTAAATACGATTGAAGTTTCTATTTTACTTGATTGTAAAAATGGAGCTGTTAATCAAGAACAATTAGATGAGTATTTAAATGAAATATTAGCTCAAGTAATAAAAGACGGAAGTATTGTTTCACCTCAATATATACCTTTAGAAAATTTAGGTATGACTTATCCTTTTAGAGTATTTAAAATTGCTTGTTATAAATTAATTGGTTCACCATTTGAAAATAAATTATTAGATTATATATATAAGGCTTTAATTCATAATGAATATAGTGAAAATATAAAAACTAAGATATATGCTTCATTAAGATCAACATTAATACATATTGATCAAAAACAAGTTCAAGCTTTGTTTATGGAACCAGATGATATTAAAACAATATTTTTCTTAAGATTTAATGTTATATCTAGAAGAATGGATTATTTACATGGAATAAGTTTAGAACAATTAATGAATATTAATGTTAAACATGTTAATAGAATAGCTAGATTATTAGATGATAAAACACAAGATGAATTATCTGATAAATATTCTAAAGCAATCAAGATGTATTTTGCTTTTGGTCTTGAAAGATCACTTAAGTTATTAAGTGGTGAATATGGACCAATTACTAAAGTATTTACAGATAATGTTAGTAAGTTAGATGTTTCTAAAACAGAAATGAGAGAAGAAGGTAGTAAGTCATTACCTGTTCCTAATGAAGACTTTAATCATTTCTTATTTAGTGATAGTAATAATATTGTAAGAGTATTTAAAGAAGGTTCAGCTATTCAATCATCTTGGTCTTATTTATTTAATAATATTGATAAAATACTAGATGTATGTAAAGGGCATATTACAGCTTTGCAAGCAGAAATCATTTTAGCTGAACAAGTAAATAATGTTAAATATGATTTAACACCTGATAATTATCGTTTAAGAAGTATTTTATATGAAGTTGGTCTAGGTAATAAAACAAGTAATACGAATGAAAAAATATATGATGAGTTAGTTAAGACTTATGATAAACAGAAAAAAAGAGTAAGTTCATCGATACCTTATGTGTCAGGTAGATTAGAAAATGGTTATAGATATGAAACAATGAGATTAGATTCATTAGTTGGTTATACTTTAGGGTATAAAGCTGGTTGCTGTATAAGATTATTAGATATAGCACATAATCATTTATTGCATGCTTTATTATGCGAGAATGGTCGTATTCTAATTGTTTATAATCCAGATGGATCTATAGCATCATTTTCGCCTTTAAAAAGAAATGGTGAAGTATTAATCGCTAATAGTATTGAAACTGTTGATAAGAAAATGCCAACAGAAATTACAGAAGCTTTTAGCGCTGGTATTAAAGATATTATGAAAAAGTCAAAAGATAATGAAGATAAAGATTATCTTAAAGTAGCTTGTATAGGAGCTATGGCTTATATGAAACCTAAAGGTGTTGCTTGGCCAAGTAGTATTCCAACGCCAACTATTTTAGAAAAAGATGATCCGGTTTATCGTAATACTGATGAGTATCATCGAAGTCTACTAATTATTGAAAAAGATGAAAAGGCTGATTTAAGAAAATTAAAAAGTGGCCCTACAGAAACAAAGTATTATGATCCGCGTGAAAAATATGTAGGTTGTTCATTTAAAGATGAAGATGCTTTGGATCAACTAGAAGCAATTAGAGCAATAAATGCTATTAGATATGAAAAATATAAAGAAAGTAAACAAGAAATACCTTTTTATGAAGTTAAAGCTTACTATTTAAAATATGCTTTCTATACTAAAGATTGGTATGTCTTAATAGATATTCAAAATAGAGTCCAATATGAAGCTTTAGATAATGATCCAAGAGCTGTAAATGAAATGACAGCTGTTTTAACAACTATCCAAGAACATATGAATAAAAATGATGTTGATAACTGGTTACTTAAAAAGAAGAACGATAAATAATCGTTTTTCTTTTGTCTTGAAAAACTAGATAATTTTTTTTATAATAGTTATATAGATGATTAGATTTAGGTATAATTTTTCTATAAAATAGATATGGAGGTCTTAAAATGGACAATGTTGTCGTTGTCATTTTAGCACTTCTTGTGGGGATTTTTTTAGGTGTTATTATATTTCTAGTTGTTAATTATTTAAGAGGTAAATCTATCGAAAATAAGACAGCTAAAATGATTGAACAAGCAAAAAAAGAAGCTGAAAAGCAAAAGAGAGATTCTTTAGCAGAATTAAAAGAAGAATCTTATCGTTTAAAACAAGAAACAGACAAAGAAATCAAAGAAAAGAAAGCAGAATTAAAAGAATCTGAAGAGAGATTATTACAACGTGAAAAGAATCTTGAAAAAAGAGAAGAAGTTCTGCAGAATAGAGATGCTTTGTTAGATCAAAAAGATAATAATTTACTTAGTAAACAAAAAGATTTACAAGAAAAAGAAGCTAAAATTGATGAATTATTAAAATCAGAAATGGAACAATTAGAAACAATTGCGAAATTTTCTAAAGAAAAAGCTCATGACTTAATCATGAAAAGAGTAGAAGAAAATATGTCTCTTGAAATAGCTGATTATATTAAAGAACAAGAGTCAGAAGCTAAATTAAAAGCCAATGAAATGGCTAAAAGCTTAATTGTTACAAGTATGCAAAAATATGCTAATGATGTAACAAATGAACAAACAGTTAGTACAATTACACTACCTAATGATGAAATGAAAGGTCGTTTAATTGGTCGTGAAGGTAGAAATATTAGAACAATTGAATCAGTAACAGGAGTAGATTTAATTATTGATGATACTCCAGAAGCAATTGTTATTTCAAGTTTCGATCCTTTAAGAAGAGAAATTGCGAAAATTACAATTGAAACTTTAATTAAAGATGGACGTATTCATCCAGCAAGAATTGAAGAAGTTTATGATAAAGTTTCAAAAGATATGTCTGAAAAAATTACAGAAATTGGTAATGATGCATGTTATGAATTAGGTTTAACTAAAGTTGATCCTAAGTTAGTTAACTTAATTGGTAAATTAAATTTCCGTACTAGTTATGGTCAAAATGCCTTACAACATTCTAAAGAAGTTGGTCATTTATGTGGTCTTATGGCCGCTGAATTAGGCGAGAATGTTACTTTAGCTAAAAGAGCTGGTTTACTTCATGATATTGGTAAAGCAATAGATTTTGAAGTAGAAGGTAGTCATGTTGAACTTGGTGAAGAAGTAGCTAAGAAGTATCATGAGGATCCAGTAGTTATTAATGCAATTAAATCACATCATGGTGATGTTGAACCAACAAGTATTATTTCTACTTTAGTTCAAATTGCTGATACTTTATCTGCTGCTAGACCTGGAGCAAGAAATGATTCACTAGAAAACTATATCAAACGTCTAGAACAATTAGAAGAGATTGGTAATAGTTTTGAAGGTGTTGAAAAGACATTTGCAATGCAAGCTGGTCGTGAAGTTAGAGTAATGGTTAAACCAGAAGAAATTGATGATACTCAAAGTTATAAGATTGCTCGTGAGATGAAAGAGAAAATCGAAAAAGAGATGCAATATCCTGGTACTATTAAGATAACTGTAATAAGAGAAACTAGAGCAATGGAAGAAGCTAAATAGCTTCTTTTTTTTATTGACAGATGAAGTTGGGGGGGTATACTTTTAGTGATATTAAGGAGTTTTTTATATGGCGTTAGAAGCATTGATTTGTCCCAAGTGTAAGGGTGAAGTAAACTTAGATAAAGATCAAGAATTTGGTTATTGTAAATATTGTGGAGCTAAAGTGCAAAACACTAATTTTCATAAAGTCATAGTAAAGGGTAAATTTAAAATTGATGAAACTGAAAAATTAGAAAGAATTTTAAATAATGCCAGAAAAGCTTGTGAAAATGAAGATTGGGAAGAAGCAGAAAACTTTTATGGCCAATTTTTAGAATATAATTCACAAGATTTAGAGGCAAACTTTTATTATTTATATTCTAAAATGGCTCAATCTTTACTTAATTATGAGTTTGCAAAAAGGAAAAGATCTTTTGAAATTTTAATAACATATGTCTCTAAACTAAGTAAAAATATTTCTAACATTGACGATGATATTTTAAATTTGATAAAAAAATTCAGCTATAGTATAGAAAAAATTAGAGATTATGATTTTGTGTCAAATAAAAGAAAAATTTATTCTGGTCTTGCTACTACAACAGATTCTAATGAAACAATATTTTTGATTAATAGTCTAGAAAGTAGTTTTGTGGAATTTTTAGATAAAATCGCTTTTAAATTTATAAAAAATAATATATCTAATCAATTTTTAATTTCTATATATTTAATGGAAATTGCTCATTGTCAAAATATTGGAAATAATGTAAGTTTTTCTAATGTAAATCAGTGGAAAGAAAAAGTTCTAAATATTTATGAAAAGTTACATTTATTGGATAATTCATATAGTATTCCTTCAACGACTGGTATTAACTATAAAATAGATTTTAAAAAAATAGTAATATATATTATTTTAGGATGTCTTATTAGTTATGTTATTTATTTGATTTTTATGTTCTTTTATGCTGCTATACTTTAAAATTACTAATTATTTTGTATACAAATAAAAACTTGATATGTTTTTTATCAAGTTTTTTAGTTACTAGATGTTTCTCTAACTTCCATAATAACTGGTAGGACGATTGGTCTTCGACCAGTTAAATTACTAATATATGGATGTAATTCTAAGATAATTTGATTTTTTAAATCAGTATAACTATATGGATTTTCACTTAAGAATTTATTTATTACTTCTGTAGTTTTCTTTTCGATTTGACTAATTAATTCAGCATTTTCATTTACAAGAACGAATCCTCTAGTAGTTATATTTGGTTTAATTAATAATTTTTTAGTTAATGGATTGATATTAATAATAGTAATTAAAATACCATCACGACTCATTAATTTACGATCTTTAATAACTACTGATCCTACTTCACCGATACGTGAACCATCAACATAAACATCACCAGCTGTAACGCTTGGACCACGATGAACTCCTTCATTATCTAAGATAAGAGAATCACCATTTTGCATAATGAAAATATTTTCTGGTTTGACATCACAAGAAATAGCTAGTTCAGCGTGGCTCTTTAACATACGATATTCACCATGCATTGGCATAAAGTATTCGGGTTTAATAAGTCTTAACATTAATTTAAGTTCATCTTGTTTAGCGTGTCCTGATGTATGAATATCACTAAATTCGGAATTAGTTATGACTTTAACACCTTTTAAATATAATTTATTGATTATACGGTTAATACCAGCAGCATTACCAGGAATAGGGTTAGATGAGAAGACAACTAAATCATCAGGTAGTAATGATATTTGTTTATGAGTACCATTAGCAATACGTGATAAAGCTGCTAGTGGTTCACCTTGAGAACCAGTACATAAAATACATATTTCATTTTTCTTTAAACTCTTAGCTTGATTAGAATCAATAAATATTGATTTATCTGTTAGTAAACCATTATTTAAAGCTAGATTAGTAGCGGTTTCCATACTACGACCAAAAATGATTATCTTACGATTGTTTTTGCGACAAGTTTCAACAATGTGTTTAACACGATAAATATTAGAAGCAAAGGTTGCAATTATAATACGACCATTATAACCATTAACAATGTCAGATAAAGCTTCATCAACTGAGTTTTCACTTTTAGAGAAGCCTTCAGATAAAGCATTAGTACTATCACTCAATAACAAACGGACACCTTGTTTACCAACTTCAGCCATTTTATGTAAGTCAGCCATTGGACCAATAGGGGTTAAATCAAATTTAAAGTCTCCAGTAGAAACGATTGTTCCATTAGGAGTGTGAAGAACTATACCATAACTATCAGGTATTGAGTGAGTTGTTGCAATAAATTCAATATTAAAATATTTAGTTTTAATTTTAGTATCAGAATTAATTATTTCTAAATTGTCATAACCAATGTTGCGATCTTCTAATTTATTTTTAATTAAGCTAATTGAAGTATTAGCTCCATAAATAACAGGTATATTAACACTTTGAAGTAAAAAAGGAATTCCTCCAATATGATCTTCATGACCATGAGTAATTAATAAACCTTTTATTTTATCTTCATTTTGTTTTAAATAGGTAACATCTTGGATAACATAATCAATACCAAGTAAATCACTTTCAGGGAAAATGACACCAGCATCAATTATGAATATTTCATCTTTATGAGTAACAACATACATGTTCTTACCGACTTCTCCTAAGCCACCTAAAGCAATGACGGATGTAAATCCATCTTTATTATTCATAACGTAATCTTTCCTTTCAAATTAATAAATATTAATAAAAATAAAAGTATTAGTTCTTCGCTATAAGTAATTATATATCAAAGTAATTTAAAAGTCTAGTTTTATAATATTATTATGTCAAATAATTATTTGAGTTTATTGGTCTTTTTTATAGCAAAAAGTAATAAGATAAGGTATACTATTTGTGGTGATATATATGGGATTATTTGATAAATTAAAAAATATATTAAAGAAAAAAGAGAAAGTTGTAGAAGAAGTTAAAAAGGAATATAACGTTGATAATGATGAAGAATTAAATGAAATAAGTGTTTTTGATAGTGATGTAACTGAAGAAGAAACTTTAGAAGATGATTATGTTCCTGATGAACCTGAGTTAGATGAAGAGTTATTTGCTGATGAGGAAGAACCTGATGAAGATGATGATGAAGATGATGAAGACGAAGCTGAAGACGACGAGGAAGAGGACGAAGACGAGGATTTAGAAGACGAAGATGATCTTGAAGAAGATGAAGATGAACCTGAGGACGAAGAAGATAAAGAATGGGCAGAATTCGTTAAAGCTCATCAAAAAGTAGAAGAAGCTCAAGATATTGTTACTTATGATAAAGGTTTAGAAAAAACAAGAAAAGAATTTGTTTCTAAATTAAGTATGTTAGGTATTAAATATACGAAAATTAATGAAGAATATTTTGAAGAACTAGAAGAATTACTTATTAATGCTGATGTAGGAGTTAATACAGTAATGAACTTTATGGATCGTTTAAGAGCTCGTGTTAAAGAAGAAAAGATTACCGATGCTAACTATTTAAATGAAGTTATTGTTGATGAATTATTTATTATTTATGTTGATAATGATTCTCTATCAGATAAAATTAAAATGGCTAGTGAAGGACCTACTGTTATCTTAATGGTTGGCGTTAACGGAGTAGGTAAAACAACAACGATTGCTAAGTTAGCTTATAAATATAAAAATGAAGGTAAGAGTGTAATGATGATTGCTGGTGATACCTTTAGAGCTGGAGCAGTTAAACAATTAGAAGAATGGGCAGAAAGAACTGGTTCATTATTCTATGGTAAAGAAAATATTGATCCAGCTGGTGTAGTTTATGATGGACTTGTAAAGGCTAAGGAAGAGAATGTAGATATTGTTTTAATTGATACGGCAGGAAGATTACAAAATAAAGTTAATTTAATGAAAGAACTAGAAAAAGTTAATAAAGTAATAGGTAAACATATACCTAATGCTCCTCATGAAACATTATTAGTAATAGATGCAACAACTGGACAAAATGGTATTAGTCAAGCTAAAGCCTTTAAAGAAATAACTAATATTACCGGAATTGTTTTAACTAAATTAGATGGTACAGCTAAAGGTGGTATAGTTCTAGCAATTAAAGATGAAGTCAAAATACCAGTTAAATTTATTGGCCTTGGCGAAAAAATGACTGATTTAAAGACATTTGATATTGAAAATTATATTTATGGTTTATTTAAGGATATGATGTAGATGGAAGAATTTGTTTACTATAATAATTTATATGATATATATGGCGATTTATTAACCGAAAAAGAGCAGGAAGCTTTTCATGATTATTATCAAGAAGATTTATCTTTAAGTGAAATAGCGGATAATAAGAATATAAGTCGTAGTGCTGTCCAAAAAATGATTAAAAATGTTTTAGAAAAACTAAATTATTATGAAGAAAATTTAAATATTTACAAAAAAAATTGTCAATTAAATGAAGTATTAAAAATGGATAAAATAGAAGATATTAAAGCTAAGATAGAGAAGATTATTAGCGAATAATATCTTTTTCTTTGTATTGAAATAGAGATTATTATTTAGTATGATTATTTATAAGGTAGGTAGAGTAAAATGAAAGGGAAAATAATTGTTGTTGAAGGAACAGATTGTTCGGGAAAAGAAACACAAACTAGTTTATTAGTACAAAGATTACGTCGTGCGGGAAGAAAAATAGAGAGATTTAGTTTTCCAGCATATGATACACCAACAGGAAGAATAGTTGGTGGTGATTATTTAGGTAAAAAACATCTTGGAGAAGGATATTTCCCTGAGGGAGCAGCTAATGTTGATCCTAAAGTAGCTTGTTTATATTATGCAGCTGATAGAAGATATAATATTGGTAAAATAAAGGATTTATTAGATCAAGGTTATGATGTTGTCTTAGATAGATATGTTGAAAGTAATATGGGACATCAAGGTGGTAAAATCTTTGATAAAGAAGAAAGATTAAAATTATATGAAGATTTAGAAAATTTAGAGTATGGTTTCTTAGAGTTACCAAGACCTGATGTTACTTTATTTTTGTATATGCCTTATCAAAAAGTTGCTGAATTAGAAAAAGGTCGTACGGAACCAGAAGATCAACATGAAGCTAGTTTACTTCATATTCGTAATGCTGAGCATGCTTATTTAGAACTTGCTGAAATTCATCATTATAAGAAAATTGATTGTGTTACCAAGAAAGGTAAACTTCGTGATATAGAAGATATTCATGAAGAAGTTTATAAAACTGTTTGTGATATATTAGAGATTAAAGATTAAAAAAGTAGAATGTTCTACTTTTTTTTGTTATACTAATTGGTAGGTGATTAAAATGTTTGAATACATGGGAGATAGATTATCAAAAGCAATAAAGAACATTCGTGGAATGGGAAGAATTACCGAAGAAAATATCAGTGAAGCAATGCGTGAAATTAGAATGGCTTTGCTAGAAGCGGATGTTAATTATCAAGTTGTTAAAGAATTTGTTAATAAAGTAAAAGAAAAAGCTTTAGGTATGGAGGTTCAAAAGAGTCTTAAACCTGATGAATTATTTATTAAAATTGTTAAAGATGAATTAGTTGATTTATTGGGTAGAGAAGAAGCTCCTTTAGAAGTTAATGGTCATCCAACTATAGCCATGTTAGTTGGTTTACAAGGTAGTGGTAAAACAACTACTTGTGGTAAATTAGCTAACTATTTAAGAAAGAAACATGCCAAAAAGCCATTATTAGTAGCTTGTGATATATATCGTCCAGCAGCTATTGATCAATTAGAAACTGTAGGTAAACAACTTAATATACCAGTTTATACAGAAGGTAAAAAGAATGTTAATGAAATAGTTAGTCATGCTTTAGATTATGCGAAAGAAAATAAAAATGACTATGTTATTATCGATACCGCAGGTCGTTTACATATAGATGAAGAGTTAATGGATGAATTGGTTGGTATTATTGATTTATGTCATCCAAATGAAGTATTACTTGTTATTGATGCGATGATGGGTCAAGATGCTATTAATGTTATTCAAGGATTTAATGATAAATTAACTCTAACTGGTTGTATCTTAACTAAATTAGATGGTGATACTAAGGGTGGTGTTGCTTTATCAGTTAGACATTTAACAAATGTACCAATTAAGTTTGTTGGTGATTCAGAGAAATTAGATGGTCTATCAGCTTTCTATCCAGAGCGAATGGCTGAACGTATTTTAGATATGGGTGATGTTTTATCCATTGCGGAAAAAGTCGAAGGCGTTATTTCTGAAGAAGATGCGGAAGCCCAAGCAAAAAAAATGTTAAGTGGTAAATATGATTTAGAAGATTTCCTAGCAAGTTTAAAACAAATAAGAAAGTTAGGACCTTTAGAAAATATTTTAAAAATGCTTCCTCAAGCACGTAAAATGGGTTTAAATAATGTTAATATTGATCCAAAAGATATGGCCCATGTTGAAGCAATTATCTTATCTATGACACCTTACGAAAGAAAGCATCCTGAAGTACTTAAAGCAAGTAGAAAGCAAAGAATTAGTAAGGGTTGTGGTAGAGAAGTTTCAGAGATAAATCGTTTACTTAATCAATTTGAAGAAATGAAAAAAATGATGAAAATGATGAGTAACGGTAATATGAAATTACCATTTTAAGAAGTAGAGTAATCTACTTTTTTATTTTCAATAAAATAGGAATATGATATACTTTTAATAGAGTAAAATAAGAGTTGCTATAAAAAGGGTGATAAAAATGGCAAAGAAAAAAATAACTGATCAAGATTTTGAAAGAATGGAAAAAATACCTAATGATCGTAATAAGTATATTAAAAGAGGTTTTAATTTATATTTATCTTATACATTAAGAATTATGATTATGTTTGGTTTTGTTGTAATTTTAGGACTTTTAACATATTTTTGCTTTGAAAATGGTTTTTCTAAAAACAAAACAATATCTTTAGACTATGAAGAAAAAGAAGATATTAATTCAAAAATTAAATTATTAGATAATGTTGATAATCCATTTGGAACAGGAGAATTAACACCTGGTGATTATTATTTTTCGGATATTATAGATGATATTAGTACAGATTTAAATTATGAGTATAAATTATCAGATAAAGCTGATGTTAAATATAGTTATTATGTTGATGTAGTATTAAAGTTACTTGATGAAGATACAAGTAAAGAAATATCCGATGATACGTCTAATTTAGTCAAAACAATCGAAAAAGAAGAAAAGAACACAGATAAAATAGATATTTCACAAAATATTAATTTAGATTATGACCACTATAATAAAATAGCTGAAAGTGTTAGTGATATTAATGGTGGAAGTGATTCTAGTATATCTGGTTTCTTATTATTAAAAATGTTTGTTAATATTGAAACTTCTTATAAAGATTTTACAGAACCATTAAGGAAAGATGCAGTTGTAGAAGTAAAAATACCATTACTTTCTAAACAAGTTAAGGTAGAAAAAGTAAGTGATAATAATAAGAAGGATAGTTATGTTAAACATTTAGCTCCTGAACCAGCAATAGAAGCTTTATTATATGTTGGAGTTATATTATTAATCTTAGATACAACATTATTCTTATTATCTGTTAACTTCTTTATTAAGACATTCCCTAAGAAGAGTGCTTATTGCTTATATAGAGATGGTATTTTAAATAAATATAATAAACTAATTGTTAATAGTCGTAAGATGCCTGATTTAACGGGTTATAATATTATTGATTGTGAATCATTTGGTGAGCTTTTGGATGCCCAAAGATTATTAGGTAAACCAATTGTTTATTATGAAATAATTAGAAAACAAAAATGTATTTTTGTAATTATTGGGGTTACAGATGCATATAAATATATCTTAAAAGAAGCAGATATTGATTAAGATATGAGTTAAATAACACAAACATAAAAACACTTTTTACATATGATAAAGTAGAAAGGATTGTTTTTATGTTTTTAAATAGATGTTATGAAAATGAAAATATGAATCCAGTTATGGGAATAGATTCAATGAATCCTAGTGGAGGATGTACTTGTCCACCAGTAATGGAATGTCCACAAGAAAGAGTATGTCATAGACAAATGAATTATGAAGTACCTCATATTATTCCGGTAAATACAAGAATTATAAATCATCATGTATATAGACATACTTATCAACCAGTATTTACTTGTACTTCTGAAGATGAAGTAAGTAATGTATACGATAATAAATGTGGTTATTAGAAGGCTTTAGGGCCTTTTATTTATGTATTATTATTTGAAATAGTGTGATATAATGTTTATAGGTGAAGTATATGAAAGAGAAGAATGGTTATACAACTTTACAAATGCTAATTTTAATAGGAATACTAGGTATTTTTACTTTAGGTTTAATTGGTACGACTTCATATGCTTATAAAGATAAAAGTGATGAATATTATGAAGAAAAAATTCATTTAATAGAAAAACAAGCGGAATTATACGGAAAGACGTCTGAAAGTTTAAAAAATGAAGGAAGTTTAAATATAACAGTTAATGATTTAGTTAAAGCTGGTTACTTTGTTGCAGATGATAGTGATGATAATGTTATCGATCCAAGAAATAGTAAAGCAAACTTAAATGGTCTAAGAATTGTCTTATCTTATAATGATGGTAAGATTAAAGCAGAAGTATTGAAAGAAGATTAATACTTCTTTTTTTGACATAATATTATTGTAAAATACTTGTCAAAATTTTAGGGAAAGACTATATAAAAAATATAAAATTAGATATTATATTATTGTAAGGGCGTGATGAATGTGATATATCCTTCAATCGATAAGTTGCTTAATATCGTTGATTCTAAATATAAATTAGTACATATTGCAGCAAGAAGAAGTAAGCAAATGCTCGAAAATAAACATTTTCAAATGAAACAAAGTGAATATGTCAATAAAAAAGAATTAGGAAGAGCATTAGAAGAAGTCGAAAAGGGATTAATTACTATTAAATAGTAATTAATTTTTTTGGCATAAAAAAAAACCACAATGTGGTTAATTATGAATTTCTTTCTTCTTTTTTCATTGTTCTAGCTTCACGTGCAGTTAAAACAACTTTTTCACCATTAATAGTTACTTTTTGGAAGTTTGGTTTTTGAGCATGTTTAGTTGCATTTAAAGCATGACTTCTTCTATTACCAGTTAAAGGTTTTTTAGTACTAACTTTTTTTGCCATAATTAACGCCTCCTTAAAAAATCATTTCATTAAAGACTTTACCATAATATTAGGATAAAGTCAAATGATTAAGAGTAATTAAATTGAAATAATAGTTATATTATGATAAAATAACGACTTGCAAATGGGGTTATTTTATGAAAGTAGTTGTTAATATTTATTTTACACCTAATCCGGTAGATGATAAGGAAAAGTTACAAATAACTATTGGTTGTGAAGAAAATGAGTATAACTTAGATATATATACTAGAGTAGATGAAAATCTTGATGAAGTAATAAATGAAGAGAATATAAGAAGAGGTGTAAATGATTTTAAAACTTATAGTATTTTGGATACTAAAGTAGAAAAAGATTTAAAAAAGTATTTAAGTCACCATGATGTCTTAAAAGATTACTTAAGTATTGATTCTGTAGAAATAATTGGTGAATTTGAAGAAATAGCAACATATTTAAGCAATAATCCTTCTTTAGAAAGTAAAAAGATAATAATTGGTAATGTTTTAGATTTAGATATAGATCAATTAAATGAATTAAAAAGAAGTATTGATTCTAAAAAATATAATATATTAGTTAAAATACAAGGTAATAGTCGTCCAATTACTTTAGATGAATATGAAAAGACCATTAATATTGTTAATGAAATGGTAAATAAGATAAAAGGTTATAATTATAGTCCTTTAGAAACTTTAATATATGTATATGATTTAGTAAGAGATAGAGTTTATGTTAAGGAAGATGATGAAGATAAATATTATGAGTCACGTGATTTAACTTCCGTATTATTAGGCGATAAAATAGTTTGTTTAGGTTATGTTAGATTATTTAATATTATTTTAGAAAAATTAGGTTTTAAATGTTTTGATTTTATTTTAGATGTGAAAGATTCTAGTGAATCTCATGCGAGAAGTTTAGTTTATTTAAATGATGATAAATATGCAATTAAAGGTTTATATTTTTTCGATCCGACTTTTGATTCTAAGAAGAATGAAGGGAATATTAGTTTTTTAAATCGTTATTTATATTTTGCTAAAACTTATAATCAATTAGCAGCCCAAGAAAAAGATAATTTTGTTTATAGTACATATAAATATTTTGATAATGATAAAGTAATGGAATTAGAAGAAAAACTAATTAAGGGGAATATACCATTATATAAAATAGCAACGAAAGTTGTTAATGAACATATTAATTGGATGTTACGTTTTGTAGGTAAAGATTTTATGGCTTTTTCAACAACTGATTTTGAGATAAATGAATTATTAGAAAGTATGTATGAAGTAGTAGATTTAGCTAATCGACCAATTGATGTACAAGCATTTTTGAAAGCTTTATATACAGTGCGTAAAAATGAATATTATGAACAACCAACTCGTTATGCATTTGATATGGATTCTATTACTAATATTTTAATTAATTCTAAATTATTAGATACGCAGAATGAATTATCACAATTGTATAGTGCTATATTTGGAGTTTGTATTACGATTGATGAGGGGAAGGCTCAGAAGTTAGTTAGTGATTTCTTTAAGGCAAATAATTTAGATATCGATATGGGAAGAGTAAAATTAGTTAGAGTCTTAAAGACTGTTTATGAGAAGAAAGCTTTAGAAGATAAGAAATAATTTATTAATTTAATCTTTTATGTTATAATGTATACAGATGAAGGAAACTTCATAAAATAAAAAATGGAACATTCAATAGTTTGACATTGGGTGTTGCCTATAATTTTGTTGGGTCACCTAATGTATATTAGGTGATTTCTTTTATTCTAAGTAGAGTAAGCCTAGAAGTAAGAAAATGATAATAATCAGCGAAAAGATTAAACAATCTTTTTTTGACATTACATCGCCTCCCTTCATTAGAAGTTAGGCAATCACCCTTATTGAATGTTCCAATTGATTATTATAATAAAATAGTGATTAGTAAAGCAAGAAATTTTTTGATACTAAAATTTAAACAATTTTCTGCTTTTTCTAGCAAAAAAACTATTAAATATATTTTGTTAAAAATATATAAATATGCTATAATGTATACAGATGAAGGAAACTTCATACAATAAAAAAGGGAATACTTAACTTGTGCATGTTGAGTACTTACCTATATTTTGGTTGTGCACTCAATCTAGCTGATTGAGTGTTTTTCTTTTATATAATTCATTATCATTTAAATAAATGAAGAATAAGTAAAAGAATGATAATGATTAAAGAAAAAATTAAAAAATCCTTCTTTGTCATTTCATCACCTCCTGTTGGAGGTAAACACTCAACTTATTAAGATTCCCAAAGTGTATTATAGTAAATAAAACGGCTTTATTGCAAGAAATTTTTTGATACTAAAATTTAAACTATTTTCTGTTTTTTTATCAAAAAAACTATTAAATATATTTTGTTAAAAATATATAAATATGCTATAATGTATACAGATGAAGGAAACTTCATACAATAAAAAAGGATACATTTGATTGCGTGAATCAGATGTAATCCCTTTTTGGATTCCATCTGAAATCAACTTATGTTGAAATCAGATGTTTTTATTATCTAAATAGTAAGGTGAATACTATGAAGAATAATAGTAGTATTATGAAATATAGAGAAGCTTCTCTTATTGTCATAGTAAACCACCACCTTTCTTTTATCTTTTGATAAATGAAAGGGAAAACACCCGATATATTTCAAATGTATCCAATGTACTATTATAGTAAAGAAAAAGTTCTTGAAGCAAGAACTTTTTTGATGGTAAAATTTAAGTTATTTTTATTATTTTAAAGAGATTTTTTATTAAAAAAAATTATTTGGATATAGTTAATTTTAGTATTATAATAAGTTCTTATAACAAGAGTTATTTTTTATCGTAAAAAAGTATATAAATCATACAAATATTCGTGTTATTTAATAGTATTTATGTTATAATAATTATAGAAAGTTGGTGATATTATGTATATTCCTTTAGGTATTAAAAGTGATTATTCATTACTTAAAAGTTTAATTAAAATACCAGATTTAATTAAATACTTAAATGAACATAATATTACAACTTGTGGTTTACTAGATGATAACTTATTTGGCAGTATGTGTTTTTATAACGAATGTGTTAATAATAAGATTAAACCTATAATAGGATTAAAGGTTAGTGTAGGTAATAATATATTATATTTATATGCGAAGAATTATACTGGGTATCAAAATCTACTTAAGATAAATACGATAATGCAAGGTAGAGATTTAACCTATGTCGATTTAAAAAGTTATAGTATTGATGTAATAGGGGTAATACCTTATAAAAGTATAGAAATATATGATGAAATAAAGAAAATATATAGTGAATTATTTATTGGTTATACAAACGATTATGAGAAGAGTAATGCTTTAATTTTAAATAATAAAATTGTCTATGTTAATGAAGTATGTGCTTTTACTTTTCAAGATATTAAATATTTAGGAATAGTAAGAGAGATTGATACTGGAGAAAAAGAAGATTTAATTAAATATAATGATGCTTATTTAGAAAAAGAAATAGATAAAGAAGATGTTAAAACTACTGAAGAATTTAGTAAATTAATTGATTTAGTTATTCCTAAAGATGGTAAGTATATTCCGCATTATGATTTAAATATTAAAGATTCTTATGCTTATCTTTGTTCTTTATGTAAAAAAGGATTAGAAAAAAGATTAGATGGTAAAATTACTAAAGAATATAGTGAACGTTTATTAATGGAACTTAATGTTATTAATAAGATGGGGTTTGTTGATTACTTTTTGATTGTTTATGATTATGTTAAGTTTGCCAAAAAGAATAATATTTTAGTTGGACCAGGGAGAGGTTCAGCTGCTGGTTCTTTAGTTAGTTATGCAATTGGTATTACAAATATTGATCCTTTAAAATATGATTTATTATTTGAAAGATTTTTAAATCCAGAGCGTATTACGATGCCAGATATAGATATTGATTTTGAATATACAAAAAGAGATCAGGTTATTAATTATGTTAAAGATAGATATGGACATGATAAAGTAGCTAATATAATGACATTTGGGACATTAGGAGCTCGTCAAGTAATAAGAGATGTAGGTAAGTGTTTAGATGTTGATTCTAAGTTAATTGATCGTTTAAGTAATTTATTAGACCCTAAAGCGAGTTTAAAAGATAATTTAAATAATAAATATGTTAATGAGTTTGTTAGTAATAATGCTGATATTAAGAAAGTTTATCAAGTTAGTTTTAAGTTAGAAGGACTTAAAAGACATATTAGTACTCATGCGGCAGGCGTAGTTATTTCTTCAGTTAGTTTAGATGATGTAATACCTATTTGTCTTAATGGAGAAGATTTACTTACTGGGGTTACAATGGAATACTTAGAAGATCTAGGTCTTTTAAAAATGGATTTCTTAGCTTTAAGAAATTTAACGATTATTCAAAATGTTTTAGAGTTAATTAAAAATGAAACGGGTAAAGATATTAATTTAAATGAGATTCCTTTAGATGATAAAGAAACAATGAAGATTTTTTATAATGTTGATACTGAAGGAATATTTCAATATGAAAGTTCAGGAATGAAAAACTTCTTGGCTAAATTAAAACCAACTTCTTTTGATGATTTAATTGCAGCGGTTGCTTTATTTAGACCAGGACCAATGCAAAATATAGATAGTTATATTAAAAGAAGAATGGGTAGAGAAAAGATTATATATCCTGATGATTCTTTAAAAGATATTTTAGCTTCAACTTATGGAATAATGATTTATCAAGAGCAGATTATGCAAGTTCTAGTTAGAATGGGCAATTATAGTTTTGCGGAAGCTGATAATATAAGAAGAGCAATGAGTAAAAAGAAACATAGCGTTATGGAACACGAAAGAGAAGTGTTTGTTACTCGTTCAGAAAAAAATGGATATCCAAAAGACAAAGCTAATGAAATATATGATTTAATTATTAAGTTTGCTAATTATGGATTTAATAAAGCGCACTCTGTAGCTTATGCTTTAATAGGTTATCAAATGGCTTATTTAAAGGCTAATTATCCAGTATTCTTTATTGCTAATCTACTTAATATGAGTATTGGTAGTGATGTTAAAACAAAAGAATATATCGATGAAGCAAAAAAGAAAAATGTATTAGTTTTTAAACCAAATATTAATGTAAGTATGGATTATTATGTAATAAAGGATAATGCTTTATTACTACCTTTGAATGCAATACATAATGTTGGTGGTTCAGCAGTTAGTGAAATAATTAAAGAAAGAATAGATAAGGGAAGATTTACTGATTTCTTTAATTTTGTGGCGCGTACTTATGGAAAAAGTGTTAATCGTAAAACGATTGAAGCGTTAATAGATGCTGATAGTTTTAGAGATTTTAAAATCAATCATAAAACATTGTATGATAGTATAGATAGTGCCTTAGATTATGCAACTTTATGTAGTGATTTGGATGAATCATTAGTTATGAAACCTAATTATGAATATACCGAAGATTATAGTGAAAATGAATTAATGGCTAGTGAATTAAACTCTTTTGGTTTTTATGTTACTAATCATCCAGCTAGTAAATATCAAAAAGATGTGATGAAAATTAAAGATATGCGTACTTTTTTTGATAAATATGTTAATTTAGTTGTTATAATAAATAGTGTTAAAAAAATTAAGACCAAAAATGGGGAAGATATGGGTTTTGTTGTAGGTAGTGATGAAACTGGTAGTGCTGATTTTATAATATTCCCTAAAAATAATAAATTCTTAACGATGATTAAAAAAGATGATTTGGTACGTATTAGAGGACAAGTAACAAGAAGATTAGATAAATACCAAATTGTAATAAGTAATATTGAAAAATTGTAGGTGAAGTATATGCAAGATAAGATGAAAAAGTTTTTTGATAGTATTGGATTTGAAGATGTTAATAATGATTTTATTAATGCTAATATTTCACGTGTTGTATTAAATAAAAAGAAAGATTCTTTTGAAGTATTTATTCAAAATGAAAGACCAATTAATCCAATTGCAACTTTAGAACTTACTAAGTGTGCTAAAAAAGGAATAAATGGGAAGAATCCTTGTCATATTAATTTTATTTATGATGATATGCAAGATGAAGATATCTTAGAAGCTTTTAAAGTCTTACTTGGGGATTTAATAAGTAAAAGACCTTCTTTAGTTTCTTTGGAAAATAAAAATATTACAATTGATGATGAATTTATCATTATTGAACTTGATAGTAAAAGTGAAGAATATGATATGTTACAAAAAGAAATTAAAGGCTTAGTAGATGGCTTAGTTGAACTAGGTTTTTATGAAATGGAAATTACGACAGCGATTAATAAAGAAAATGAAAAAAAGATTCAAGATGAAATAGAAGCTGATCGTAATAAAAAAATCGAAATTGAATTTTATGATGAACCAGTTAATAACTATAGTAATGGTAAATGGACGCCAAGAAAAAAAGTTGATTATTCAAGAGAAGGAATAGTAACTATTGATAGTATTGATCAAGAAGAAAATAATGTTCATTTAGAAGCTTATATCTTTGGTTCTGAATTTAGTCAATTAAAAACTAAAGATGGTCGAGATTTATATTTAATTACGTTAAAGATTAGTGATAATACATCAAGTATTTTAGCTAAGTGTTTTGCTAAAGATGAAGAAGATTTTTTGGCTAAATCAAAAGAGTTAAAAGATGGTACTTGGTGGACTTTTAAAGGACAAGTTAGATATGATAATTTTGCTAATGATTTAGTCTTTAATTTTAGAAGTTATGAAAAGTTAGAAAATATTCCATCTTATAAAAGAGAAGATAATGAAGAAGAAAAAAGAGTGGAACTTCATGCTCATACAATGATGAGTCAAATGGATGGGGTTTGTGATGAAGTAAAACTTGTTAAGCAGGCAATGGAATGGGGACATAGAGGTATTGCGATAACTGACCATGATTGTTGTCAGTCTTTTCCTCATGTTTTTGGTGAAGTTACATCTTTTAATAAAGGTTTAAAAAAGAAAGCGCAAGCTAAGATAGATGAATTAAAAGCTAGTTTAGAAGAAATTAAAGATAGCGGCAATGAAGAAGGTATTGCCGAAATGGAAAAAATGATTGCCCAAGCGGAAGAAGAAAAGAAAAACTTACAATTCTTTAAAGCTGGATATGGTACAGAACTTGAAATGTGTGAATCATATTTAAATGTATGTTTTAATCCAAATGAAGAAAATATTGAAGGTAATACATATGTTGTATTCGATACAGAAACAACTGGTTTTAATCCTGGGTTAGGGGATTCATTAATTGAAGTAGGTGGTGTTAAAATCCATAATGGTGAAGTAGTTGATCGTTTTGATGAACTTATTAATCCAGGACACCATATTGATGAACAAATAACCAGAGTTACAGATATTTCTGATGATGATGTTAAAGATGCTGATAATGAAGAAAATGTTGTTAAAAGATTTAAAGAATGGATAGGTAATTTACCTTTAGTAGCGCATAATGCAAGATTCGATAAAAATATGATCGATATGGCATATTATAAATATGATTTGGGTAAGTTAGAAAATCCAATTATCGATACTTTAATGTTATCGAGAGTAATTAATAGAGATTTAAAGAAACATAGTTTAAAAGCTTTAGGTAAATTTTATGGTATAGATACTGGTGAAGCGGATGATGAAGATGATGAAACAGTAAATGAAACTGGGGTTAGTGGTAGTGTTTTAGATCCTGAGATTGGGGTTTCATTTAAAAAGATTTCTGTTGATGGCGAAGATGTTTTAAAAATAGAAAAACAAGAATACTATGATATAGATGTTACAACCGAGGAGAGAGTTAAAAAATATCGTAATATATATCATTTAGAAACATTACATAAAGCAGCTAAAACTGATGAAATAGATGTTCAGGTTGAAGTAGCACCAGGCGTTAATTTAATTGATTTTGCATCTAAAGTAAAATTACATCCAGCAGAGAATGATATTGAAATTAAATATACTGATGATTTTGGTGAAAAGAGTTTAACAATTGTTGTTTATGTTGGACAACACCATGGAGCAGATGTCGACTCAGAAAATACAGCTTATATCTTTAATAAAATGTTAAGTCAAATAAAAGGAATTAAAAAATTAAGTGATTTAAATAATTTAGGTTTACTAGAAGAAACGGCCTTTAAAAATAATCCTAAAATGTTAGAACATATAGGTGAATTATCAACGATAAAAAATTATGTCTTTAAACCAGAGGAAGATGAACAAGTAGATGATAATTTAGGTTATCCATTTGAAAAATATGGTAATAAAGAATATCGTTTTAAATTTCCATGGTGTCATGAAGATTGGGTTCAGATGTATGAAAATATACCTGGTAAGACTTATACAGAACATATAGCTAATATGTATGATAATATGAAACATGTTACTTTTATTGCAAAGAATAAAGTAGGTCTTAAAAACTTATTTAAAATAGTAAGTTATGCTAATACTAATTTCTTACAAAGAAATGCCCGTATACCAAGAAAGTTAATTGAAGAAAATAGAGAAGGTTTACTTATTGGTAGTGCTTGTTTAAATGGCGAAATATTTTATATAGCTGAAACAAGAAGTGAAGAAGATTTAGTAGAAGCAATGCAATTTTATGATTATATTGAAGTTCAACCACCAGAAAATTATTTGCATTTACTGAGAGGTCACGATATTAATAATATGGATCATTTATATTATTGTATTGAGAAGATAATTAGATGTGCTAAAAAAGCAGGTAAACTAATTGTGGCGACTGGTGATGTTCATAATATTAATAAAGAAGATCGTTTATATCGTGAAATTATTGTTAATCAGAATGTACCTGGTAAAGGTAGACATCCTTTAGCGAGATATTTAGTTGGTAGTGCTAAACGTAATACTAATGATGATAATATTAAAAATGTTATTGATAGATGTAGTAAACAAGGCGTTAAATTAAATAGTGTCGAAGAAAAAGTCTTAAAATATATTTATATCTTAAAGAAGATTAATAAAATACCTATTACAGAAAATAATATTGCGACTATTTATGCTGTAGGAAAAAATATACCAGAAGAAGAACCATTTAAAGGTAAAGAAGGAGAAAAAGAAAAAAATAAAGCAGTATCGGCAGCATTAAGAAAATTAATGGTAGCTGATATTATAAAAGAAGATAATGAAGAATATATCTTAAAAGCTAGTTATAATGATTCTGAAACTTCTTTACCTGGTCATATACCTAACCAGTATTTTAGAACAACAAGAGAAATGCTTGATGAATTTGCCTTCTTAAAAGATAAAGATCTTATTCATGAAATAGTTATTACTAATCCGAATAAGATTATTGATATGTTAGAAGAGATAGAGGTTGTTGTATATCCAGATAAACCTTATTCACCAATTATTGAACATTCACAAGAAACTTGTCGTGATATGGTATTTGAAAAAGCTCATAGTATGTATGGGGATCCATTACCAAGAAATATTGAGGAACGTATTGCCCAAGAATTCTATGGTGATAAGATTATGGGCTTAGTAACGGAAAAGATTAATTTAGAGCATCCAGAGATGAGTGATGAAGAGAAAGATAATATTTTTTCTTCCGAAGTTCATAAAGTTATTATGAGTGGTTATGATGGGGTTGTTAAATTAATGAGTGATAAGCTTAAAAGAGAAGCTGAAACTGAGTTAAGTGATGAAGAAGCAATAGAGAATGCTAAAGCGTCATTAGGTGGTATAATCGGTGGAGGATTCGACGTTATTTATTTAATTGCGCAAAAGTTAGTTAAACACTCTAATGATGATGGTTATTTAGTTGGATCACGTGGTTCAGTTGGTTCATCATTTGTAGCTAGTATGATGGGTATTACGGAATGTAATGGTTTACCGGCGCACTATTATTGTCCTAAGTGTTGTCATTCAGAGTTTAAAGATGAAAATGGTAAAGCTTATGTTGATGATTATCCATCTGGTTTTGACTTGCCGGCGAAGAAATGTCCTGAATGTGGAGCAGATATGATTCACGAAGGTAATGACATGCCGTTTGCCACATTCTTAGGATTTAATGCAGATAAAGTTCCAGATATCGATTTGAACTTCTCAGGTGATAATCAAGCTTCAGCGCATGAATATACAAAAGTTTTATTTGGTACTGATAATGTTTATCGTGCAGGAACTATTGGTACAGTAGCTGATAAAACAGCTTATGGATATGTTCAAGGTTTCTTTGAAGAAAATTTATATAATACATTAAAAATTGAAGCTGATAGTTATGGTATGCCAGTGGCAAGTAAAGATGAACTTAAAAAGAAGGGTATTGTTAAGTCTTTTGTTAGAACACCAGAAGTAGAACGTATTAGTGTGGGATGTACAGGGGTTAAGAGAACAACTGGTCAGCATCCAGGTGGTATTGTTGTTGTTCCTGGCTATAAAGATGTTTGGGATTTTACACCATTCCAATATCCAGCAGATGATCCAAATAGTGCATGGAGGACAACTCACTTTGATTACCATGCTATCGATGCCGATTTATTAAAACTTGATATACTAGGTCACGATGATCCGACAGTACTTAGAATGTTACAAGATATCTCAGGAATTGATGTAACTAAGATAGATTTAGGTGACTTGGATACGATGAAAATCTTTACAGGACCTGAAATACTTGGAGTAGATAGATATCAATTAAGAGGTTTAACTGATAAAGAAGGTCGTAAGTATTGTCCAACTGGAACATTAGGTGTTCCTGAATTTGGTACTTCATTCTTACTAGGAATGCTTGAAGAAACTAAACCAACAACATTTGCTGAACTTATTAAAATATCAGGTTTATCACATGGTACAGATGTCTGGTTAGGTAATGCCAGAGATTTATGTACACCAAATGAAAAAGGTATTATTGAAGTACCTTTTAGAAATGTTATTGGTTGTCGTGATGATATTATGGTTAACTTAATTGCTTGGGGAATGAAACCTGCTAAAGCGTTTAAAATAATGGAATTTGTTCGTAAAGGTAAAGCATCTAAAGATCCAACTACTTGGGCTGAGCATGCAGCTGCCATGAGAGAAGCGAATATTCCAGAGTGGTATATTGAGTCTTGTCGTAAGATAAAATACATGTTCCCTAAAGCCCATGCAACAGCTTATGTAACATCAGCCTTTAGAATAGCTTGGTTTAAAGTACATCATCCATTATGGTATTATTGTGCTTATCTTTCTATAAGACGTGATCAGTTTGATATCGAATCAATGATTAAAGGGGCTGATGCGATTAGAGCTAAGATAGATGAAATAGATGCGAAAGGTAATAGTGCAAGTAATAAAGAGATAGATACAAGAGAAACTTTATGTATTTGTCTAGAAATGTGCTTAAGAGGTTTCTATTTCAAAAATATTGATGTCGATAAGAGTGATGGTAGAAAATTTGTTATTACCGAAGATCAAAAGGGTTTAATAATTCCATTTAGAGCCTTAGATGGCCTTGGTGATAACGTTGCAGATGCAATCGTTAAAGCTAGAGAAGGCGGACCATTTATTTCAATGGAAGACTTAAGAGATCGTGGTAAAGTAAATACAAGTTCAATGGAAAAACTAAAAGCCTTAGGTTGTTTAGATAATTTATCAGAAAGTAATCAGTTAAGTTTATTTTAACTGATTCTTTTTTTGGTCAAAAAAATAAGGTTTATTTAAACCTTATTTTACTTTTTCAACACTTTCGAAAACATATTTTTTATCTTTAGTTTGTTTTAAAGTAAATTTATATTTATCGAAGTCATTAATTTTATCCTTAGGGAATTCTTTTTTCTCTAAATTTTCAGCGATAACATTTTCCCCATCAGGATCTTTCATATACATAATATTACCATTATCATCATAAACATAAGCGATAGCAACTGTTGTTATAAGTTTACCATCTTTAGTTTCAGTACTTACTATTGAGAAATCCATACTAGCTTCAGCAGCTTCATTATTTTGAACGTCATTATTAGTAATTAAATAACAATCAGTATTAGTATCGTAAAGAATATCTAATGTAAAGTTTGCTGGAGCAGCATTACTGGTAATAGTATCTGAATCAAATAATTCTTTAACAGCTTGTCTTATACTTTCACCACTATAAATACGATAATTTTCTAAAACACCATATTTTCCTGAAGATTTAAGTTGAGACATAACATCAGATGAAACAGTATAGTTAATTTCATGATCACTTAAATAATTAGCTGCAGTATTAACAATTTCTTGCTCTTTTAAATCTTCGTAAGTAATTTTGTCATATGAATATAAAACATCAAGACCACCATAAGTAGTTGAATAACCCTTTGTTAAATTTAAATAATATGTAGATATAGATGATTCAGCTTGTTGTTTATTTTCTTCAGTTACTTTATCTTTGTTAACTGTCTTAAATAAAACGAATGCTAGAGCAACTAAAGCAGCAATAATTAATATAAATACTAATAGTTTTTTAAAATCGAAATTTTTCATTCTTTTTAACCTCTTTCCTATTATAAATAATAACATATTATAAAAAAATAATCTATATTTTTATGATATAATTAATATACTTATTAGGAGATGACATAATGATAAGAAATAAGAAAGTAGTTATTGGGATTTTAGCAACTAGTAATTATATGGTTACTAATGATACTTTTAAAGATACATATCGTTATGGAAATAATTATATTAAAAAGATTTATGAAAATGGAGCGATTCCTTTACTTATACCATTTTGTGATGAAAAAGTTATTAAAGAATCTTTAGAGATGTGTGATGGTTTAATATTACCGGGTGGTGAAAGAGTAAGACCAGTTAATTTTGAAGTAATAGATTACTTTGTTAAAAATAAAAAACCGATATTAGGGATTTGTTTAGGTATGCAAACTTTAGCGATGTATTCAGTTAATTTAGATAAAGAAGAAAGAATAATTAAGAAAATAGATAATGGAGTAGATCATTGGCCGATTGAATTATTAAGAGATAATAATGAAGCTTTAGCACATACTGATTATATTGATAAAGATTCTAAGTTATATAAGATATTTAGTCAAGAAAAGATCGAAGTAAATAGTGTTCATCATAATACAATTACGGAAGTAGGTAAGATGTTTAGTGTAAGTATTAAATCTAGTGATGGTTTAATTGAAGGAATTGAATATATTAAAGATGATAATTTTATTATCGGATTACAATTTCATCCTGAGATATTACCACAATTTAATAATGTCTTTAAAGAATTTATTAGAAATTGTCAAAAATAAGGAATAATCTGTGATAGATTATTTTTTTTATGATAAAAAAATTAATAATTTTACGAAAAGATATGATATTTTTGGTATAATAATAAACAGGTGATAAATATGAAAAAGGTAATCCTTGTTGATGGTAATAATTTAATGTTTAGAAGTTATTATGCAACAGCTTATACAGGAAATGTCATGAAAAATAGTAAAGGATTTCCGACAAATGCTTTATTTGGTTTTTGTCAAATGATGAATAAAATAATTCATGAAGAAAAACCTGAATATATAGCAGTAGCTTTTGATGTAGGTAAGAATTTTCGTAAACAAAAATATGAAACATATAAAGAAGGTAGAGCAGCGACGCCAGATGAATTAAAAATGCAAATGCCAATTGCGAGAGATATCTTAAAAGCTATGGGCATTCCATATTTTGAATTAGAACCTTATGAAGCTGATGATATAATTGGAACATTTGCGAAAATGTGTGAAGAAGATCCAGAATATGATGCAACAATTATTTCTTCAGATAAAGATTTATTACAATTAATTAGTAATGTTGTTGATGTTAAATTATTAAAACAAAAAGATTATATAAGATATAATCCAAAGACTTTTAAAGAAGATTGGGGATTTGAACCAATTAGAATTATAGATTATAAAGCTTTAGCTG
The DNA here is from genome assembly GCA_947625425.1 of uncultured Bacilli bacterium. The sequence goes on along the minus strand of CANQOH010000009.1, from coordinate 9,613 downwards.
GTGATCCATCAGATAACATACCAGGGGTTAAAGGGATTGGAGATAAGACAGCAATTAATTTACTTAAAACATATGAGACAATTGAAGATATTTATGAACATATCGATGAAATAAAAGGTAAGATGAAAGATAAATTAATTGAAGATAAAGATAGTGCTTTTGTTAGTAAAGAAATAGCAACTATTTATCGTGATGTACCTTTAAATGTTAAGTTAGATGAAATAGTTTATAATGGACCTGATTTCGTTAGTTTAAATAATATTTATGAAGATTTAGAATTCTTTTCTTTAATAAAAAAGAATGTAGAAGGATCTAAACCAGTTGAAAATGAAATAAAGTATAAAAATGTTAATACGATAGATGATTTAAAAGATTTAGAAGATGAGATATCTTTATATATAGAATGTGATGCAGAAAACTATCATAATGGAAATATTGTAGGTATAGCATTATGTGATAGTAAGAATAATTACTTTATTAGTAATACAGCATTAGATGAAGTTATTCAGTTATTAAGTAAAAAGAAAATTACGACTTTTGATCAAAAGAAAAATTATGTTTTACTTAAAAAAGAAGGTTATGAAATTAAAGCTAGTTCAGATTTAATGATTGCAGCTTACTTACTTAATATAAATATTAAAGATGATATAGCTTATATGATGAATAGTAAAGGTTCACAAGTTAACTTTTATTCACAAAGTTTAAAAAATGGTTTTGATAAAAAAGATATTGTTTTAAAAGCAAGATTTATTTATGATGTTAAAGATGAATATTTAAATAATCTTAAAAAAGAAGAAATGTTAGATTTATATGAAACTATTGAAATGCCTTTAATAACAGTTCTTGCTAATATGGAATATGATGGAGTTAAAGTAGATGCTGATATCTTAAATAAAATGAATGATGAGATGGAAGGCAGAATAAAAGAATTAGAAGAAGAAATAAAGACTGAGGCAGGAGAAGATTTTAATGTTGGTAGTCCTAAACAATTAGGAGTTATCCTTTTTGAAAAATTAAAATTGCCTTTTGCAAAAAAGATACCTAGTGGTTATAAAACAGATGTTAGTATTTTAACTAAATTAGTTGATTATCATCCAATTATTCAAATGATATTAGATTATCGTGCATTAACAAAAATAAAAAGTACTTACTTAGAAGGATTAAGTAACTTTATTAAAGAAGATGGTAAGATTCATACGATATATAAACAAAATTTAACTAGAACTGGAAGATTATCTTCTGTCGAACCTAATTTACAAAATATACCAGCCAGAGATGAAGAGGGAAGAAAAATAAGAAAAGCTTTCTTACCAGTCAATGATTTATTCTTAAGTGCTGATTATTCACAAATGGAATTAAGAGTCTTAGCACATGTTAGTGGATCTAAAGAACTACAACAAGCATTTATTAATGATGAAGATATTCATACAAGAGTAGCTGCTGATATGTATGGTATTCCAATTGAAGATGTAACTAAGAGTCAAAGAAAGACAGCTAAAGCAGTTATCTTTGGGATTGTTTATGGAATAAGTGGTTTTGGTTTAGGAGAAAACTTAGAAATAAGTCCTAAAGAAGCTAAAGAATTTATAAATAAATACTATGAATTATATCCTGGAGTTAAAAAATATATGGATGATATAGTAGTTCAAGCTTATAAAGATGGATATGTTAAAACTTTATTTAATCGTAAAAGAGTTATTGATGAACTTAATAATAAAAATTATATGGTTAGACAAAGTGGAGAAAGAATAGCCCTTAATACGCCTATTCAAGGTACTTCAGCAGATATAATGAAAATAGCTATGGTTAAAATATTTGATGAAATGCAAGAAAAAAAATTAAAATCTAAAATGTTATTACAAGTTCATGATGAATTAATCTTTGATGTCTTAAAAGAAGAAAAAGATGTTTTAGAAGAATTAGTTAAACGTAATATGGAAACTTGTGTTAAACTAGATGTACCATTTAAAGTTAGTAGTGATTATGGTACAGATTGGTATGAAGCGAAGTAAGGGAGTTTGTTTATGAAAGATGTTAAGAAAATAATAATTACTGATTTAATCTTATTACTAGTTAAATTAGTTGGGGGACTTTTATGTCATTCACTAACAATGTTATCAAGTATGTTACTTGAATTATCAGTAATAGTTATAAGTTTATTTCTATATAAGAAAAGTGATAATAAAAAATATAAAGGAATTATTAGTTCTTTGTTAGGATTTCTAATTATTCTAAGCAGTTTATTTTTAATATATTATGGTGTAGTTAGTGATATTAAAAATACTAGTTGGTTTATAATACTATTTGTTATTTTATTAGCAATAATAAGATATATTGTTTCTTGTTTTATGACTAATGTTAGTTATCAAAAAAGAGAAGGTGTCTTATTAATTGGTAAGATGCATAGTACAATAGATTTTATATCTTATGGAGTTATTTTAGGAGCTTTATTATTAACTAAACTAAGTAAATGGGTAAAGATATTTAAATATGGTGATATCTTAGGAATGATTATTATTTCTTTATTTGTTATTTATAAAGGAATAAAAGTTATTGTTAATAGTTTTAAATATATTGAAGAAAAAAATAATATAGATCTCAGTACTTATGTTACAGAAATAGAAAAGAATAAAGAGATTAAGAGTGTTGAAAAACTAGATTTAACTTCTTTTGGTGGACTTAATTATGCTCATCTTAATATTACTTTAAAAGAAGGAGTAAGTATGATAGATGTGAATACTTTAGTTTTAAGTATTCAAGATTACTTACTTAAAATAAGTGATGTTGTAAGAGTTAATTTAGTTAAGAAGACAGTAATAAGAAAAGCCAAAGTAAGGAGTAAAAAAGCAGATGCCAGAAATAGCAGAGGTCGAAACAGTAAGACAAACACTAAGAAAAAGAATACTAAGAAAAAAAATAATAAACGTTAATGTTTTGTATGACAGAATAATTGAATCAGATATTAATGATTTTAAAAAGAATTTAATTGGTTTAGAATTTAGTGATATCTTAAGAAGAGGTAAATGGTTATTATTTGATATTGGGCCATATTACTTATGTAGTCATTTACGTATGGAAGGTAAATACTTTATTAAAGATCATAATGAAGAGATTAATAAACATGAACATGTAATCTTTGAATTTGAAGATGGTACTGATTTAAGATATCATGATACAAGAAAATTCGGGCGTATGAATTTAGTTTTAAAAGAAGATTTAGAAACTGTAGAAGGGGTTCATAAACAAGGTATTGAACCAATTGATCCTAAATTAAGTAAAGAATATTTATATGAAAATTTTCATAAAAAGAAATTACCAATGAAGAGTTTATTACTTGATCAAACAATTATATCTGGTTTAGGTAATATCTATGCTGATGAAGTGTTATTTGCTTCAGGTATTTATCCCGAAAAATTAGGAGTAGATATTACAATGGATGAATGTGATAAAATAGTTTCATCTTCAAAAAGAATAATTGAAGAAGCAATTAAATGTGGGGGAACAACAATTAGAAGTTATACTTCATCATTAGGAGTTACAGGTAGATTTCAACAAAATTTAATGGTTCATAAAAGAGAAGGCGAAACTTGTAAAAATTGTGGAACAACAATAAAAAGAATTGTTGTTGGTGGACGTAGTACTTATTACTGTGAAAATTGTCAAAAATAGGAATTCTAGTCAAACTAGAGTTCTTTTTTTATTTATTCTAGTTAAAATAGGTTGTTCATTTTAAAGTTTAAATTTATAGTGAATTTTAAGAGGTGCAAACTATGAAGAAAAAGATAATTATAATATCAATAAGTATTGTATTACTTTTAGGATTAATTCTATTATGCTTTAATATCAGTCAAGCTAGAACTAATAATAAAAATGAACTTAAAGAGACATCACATAATTTAGATGAAATATATGAACTTATTTCAACGGGAGCTTATTATAAAAGTGATGATACTTATAGTGAAGATTGGATAGAATTTAATTATGTTTTAACGCATTTTTATGATTACTTTAATAAAGATACAAAGTTTATGATTTATAACAAATCAATAAATCCATATAAAGATGATGAAGAATTAGAAAATATTGGAACGATTATGATTACTTATGATGAATATATGAAAATTGTTACAAGTGATAAAAGTAGTGCTACTTACGATATTAAAGTTGGGGAAAATTGGTTAAGTGATAAAAAGCGCGACGAGTATAGAGGACTAATGATTGATATAGCAGCTAGAGAGGTTTTGAGTAGTTGCGATGTCATAAATAAATGTATATAATAAACGATTATAGAAGGAGTGGTTTTGATGAAAGAAAAAGAAGATATTGGTAAACTAATTGCTGATGCTCGTAAGAAGAAAAAACTAACTCAACAAGAACTGGCTAAACTATTAATGGTTTCTGATAAAGCTATCTCTAATTGGGAGACAGGTAAAAACTATCCTGACTTAACTTATATAAAAGATATATCTAAATACTTGGATATTGATTTAATAAATTTAATTGTCGATAAAAAACAAAAAGATTATAATAAAATAATTAAAATAATGTTTTATACTTTAATGATAATCTTAACTTTATTAATAGCTTTCTTACTTACATATTTTATAAATAATTATAATAAATTTAAATTTTATACAATAAATTTAGACAGTAAAAAATATGTAATAAATGATAGCTATTTAATAATAGATAATAATGAAGTTATATTAAGTTTAAATGATATAGAAGGAGATCATGATTATAAAGTTACACTGTATTATTTAAATGGTAATGAGAAATATATTATTGCTACTAAGAATAATTATAAAGCGATAAAAATAGAAGAAAATTTAAATAATTTAGAATATTTTAATAAAGATATTTTAAATAATTTAGATAAATTATATTTAGAAATAGAATATTATAATGAAGATGGCGAAGTAGTAGATAATATTAATTTAATAATTAAAGAAAAAAGTGTTAATAATAAATTATATTATATAAATAATAATAAATTAAAAATTAATATGGCTTCAGGGAGAATTATTACTTTACTTAATAATAATGGTTATGTAAGAAGCGATAATAATACTTATGTTAAGAATAAAGATAATTTAACTTTAGAATATAATGTTGTTGATATGATTTATTCTTATACTTTAGAAGAAAATGAAATGAAATATATTGCTGTTTATCAAATAGATAAAGATATTTTGAATTATGAAGTAGAATATCATGGGGTTGTAGTAGAAGGCTTTACTTATCAAAATGAAGAAGTATCTTGTTTAATAGGTAAATGTGATAATAATAAAGAACTTATGGAAAATTTTTTTAACGAATATAATCTATTAAAATAGTTATTCTAGTTTAACTAGAATTTAAATAATATAAAACTCTAGTTAAACTAGGTTGATAACTTAAATTTTAAATAATATATTTGGTTTAAGAAAGGAGTAAAATATGGCAAAGAAAAAGATTAAGAGTAGTAGATTAACGATGAAAGAAGTAGTTGTCTCATTATTTGTTGTCCTATTATTAGGAATATCAATTAGTATTGGTTCATCATTTGTTATAAATGTTTTTGCGGAAAATGATAAAGAAGATCTTAAACCAAAGGAACTTGAAACAGAAGATCTTAAAAAATCACCTTATACTTTAGATGAAATATATGATTTTATATCTTCTGGGGCTTATTTTAAAGTCGATTATTTTACAGAAAATTGTAGCGAATGGTATGAATATAATAATGTGATAATTCATTTTTATGATTATTTTACTAAAGATACAAAGTTTATGATTTATGATAAAAGAATGAGATATATCTTTGGTGAATGGGAGAATGTTGATGCTAGTGATATTCATACAATAATGATTGATTATGATGAATATATGAGAATTACGAAAGGTAAAGGGGATGCTGCTACCGATATTTATCTTACAGAAGTATCACAATACCATGTACAGCAATATCGAGAACAAGAAGTTAATAATGCGGCACATGATGTTTTAGGAGCATGTAATCAAATTAATAGATGTGCTAATCCTGAAGAAAATGTAGATTATGAGAAAGAAGAAGATGTTTAGTGAAAAAAATAAAAAGCAGTAGATTAACGTTGCGAAAAGTAGTTATTTCCTTATCGGTTGTTTTATTATTAGGAATATCAATTAGTGTTGTTTCTACGTTTGTTGTTAATGTTTTTGCTGATAAAGATTCTAGTTCTAATAATCTAAATCGTGATGATTTAAAAGAATCACCATATACTTTAGATGAAATTTACGATTTTATATCTTCAGGTGATTATTGGAGAACTAATTCTCTTGATGAAAGTTGGATTGATTTAAATATTGTCTTAACTCATTTCTATGATTATTTTAGTAAAGATACAAAGTTTATGCTTTATGATAAAACTTTAAGTCCTTATTTTAATTATTATGATGAGGTTAATGATGCTGGAGTAGTAATGATTGATTATGATGAATATATGAAAATTGCTTATGATGATAAATATGTTGGAATTGTTACGATGATTAAATCAGGAGAAGAAAGATTAAAAGAACAAGATAATCGTCGTAGTAGAGAGATATCTATCGCAGCAAAAGAATTAGTTGGTAGTTGTGCTATAGTTAATAAATGTACTAATCAAGAAGAAAATAATAAATTATAAAAAAGAAATGTTTAAATAAAGGAGATATATTTGAATATTTCTTTTTTTATGTATATAATATGACCTATTAATTAGGGGTGAATTATATGCAACTTAATTTTAAAGAAGGGACATTACCTTTAAAAACATCATCTGGTAGATTATTTAAATATAATCGTGAATACTTAGATAGTTTAGTTAGAGAACTAGAGGAATTCTTAGAACAACAAGAATTTATGAATACAAGAAGCTTTTCAAGAAAAGTAATGTTTAATCATGAATTAAAAGCTAATAATACTGTAGAAGGTATTAATGATTCTTTAGCAACAATTGAAAAAGTTATTGAAGATGCAAAAAGAACTTCTAATAGTGAGTTAACACATCGTATTATAAATTTATATCATGGTTATCAATATATCTTAAAAGGTAAAGGTATTAATAGTGATACTGTTGCTGAATTATATAAAATATTAAGTGAAAATTTACTTGGTTTAGAAGATCGATTAAGAATGGGTGATAAGTATCGTGAAGCACCTGTTTATATCTTACAAAATGGTCGTTTAGATGATACGATTGATGAAGGATTACCTTTTGAAGAAGTACCTAAATATATGGATTCTTTCTTTGAATATGTTAATAATGGTGAAAGATTTAATAACCAAACTGAATATTTTATTAAGTCACAGATAATGCATTTTTATTTTGTATATATTCATCCATATTTTGATATTAATGGAAGAACTAGTAGAACAGTAGCAATGTGGTATTTACTTAATAGACATATATATCCATATATTATCTTTAATAGAGCAATTAACTTTGCGCCACATTATGATAAATTAATTAAAGAAGCTAAAGGATATCATGAACTTACTAAATTCTTAGAATATATGTTAATTGCTGTTAAGAAAGAATTAGAAAAAGAATATATGATGCATTACTTACATAGTTTATCAGCTAGAGAATGGGGAGCTGTTGATTATCAAACAGTAGAATATCTACTTTCAATGAATGGTAGTAAGACAGTTATTGATTATACATGTTTCTATAATAGATTAAATGATAAAAAGAAAAATAAAGATGTATATGAAACAATGTTAGAACCATTAATAAGTGATGGAACTATTCATGTTGTAAGAGAAACAAAGAAGAGTATGTTTGATGGACAAAAGAATTTAGAGATAGAAATATGTCCAGAAAGAATAAATGATATTGATACTAGTATGATTAAAAGATTAAAATTGTAAAGATAGTTTTAAAACTATCTTTTTTCTGTTAAAATAATATATATAGTAGGAGTGATAAAATGCCATTTATAGAAATTAAGACTAATAAAGAAATTACTAAAGAAAAAGAATTAAAGATTAAAGCAAGATTAGGGGAAGCTATTAGTATTTTAAATAAGAGTGAAAGTTGGTTAATGATTGAATTTAAAGATAATTGTAAATTATATTTTAAAGGTTTGGATACTGAGGGTATAGCTTATATAGCTATTAATTTATATGGAGCTGGTAGTAAAGAAGCTTATAATAGAATGACAGGGGAAGTAACTAATTTGATTAGTAGTGAACTTGATATAAGTCCAAGTAATATTTATGTTAGTTATCAAGAATATGATAACTGGGGTCAGAATGGGAGCAATTTTTAAAGATGAAATCATTTAGTGAATTAGATAGTAATAAACAAAATGAATTAAGACGAGAATATCGTGATAAATATGAAGCAGAATATCGTTATTCAATTCATTTATTTATTTTATATACCATCTTAGGTATAGCTTCTTTAATAGGACTTATTTTAATTTTTATTGAACCATATATGGGAACTGTATTGTTTTTAACTTCATTTATTGGAGATGTAATAGTACTATATTTCTTATATTTATCTAATCAAAATTTTTATAAGTTTTTAAAGAAGAAAAAGTTAAAAAAATAGGACTCTTAGGAGTCCTTTTTGATTGGGATATTTTTATTATCAAAGTTATTTAGACTTTGTTTAGTAGCTTGTTCAAAAAGATAAGCAGCTTTTAATTCATATTTATAAACATTAGAATCTTTATTAGGAGTTAATGATAAAGAAATATCTTTTTTAACTTTATTTAAATATTCTTGACCTTTTGGATTAAAACCTAATATTTTAAGATAATCTAAAGTAGTATGTTGATTATCTTCTTTCGTTAAACCAATTAAGATATGAAGTAACATACGATTTATTTTATTATAAGTATATCTTTTTGTTTTAACATTACTAGTTAGTTCATCAAAGTTATGTGATTCATTAATATATTTAAGTAGGCGGTATTCAATACCTTCATCAACATCTAAATAAATACTTAAGTCTTGATCAGTTAAGATTTTAAATTTTAATAAATTAAATAGATTGTCATTAGAGATATGATGAAGATATGGTATGACATCGGTAGGTAGATATTTATCTATTGGTTCATTATTTTTTAATTTTTCTCTAATATTAGTGGCACTTATTATATCATCTGTTGATGAAGTATCATGATAGTCATTAGTTCTTTGAATAGTTTCAGCGATAATAGATGGATTTATTTTTCTAATAGCTTTTAAATATGATATACCTAGTAAGTCATTAGGATTATTGATATCTTCTGCAATATTTAAAGCTTTTTTCATTGCTGTAGGATAGTTAAGTCCTTCATCTAAATATTTTTTAACATTATCTTCATAGTTTGGATCATTAAGTTCAATATCAACTACTTTATTAAGTAAATCGATATTATTAGATTCACTACCAAAAATAATTCTTTCAACTTTTAATTCATTTAATAATTTAATACTTGTATAGGCAAAGATATCAGCTGATTGAGTACCATAAATAAATGGTAATTCAAGAACAATATCACAATTATGATTTAAAGATATATTAACTTTATCTTCTTTAGAGAGAATAGATATATTTCCTCTCTCTGTAAAATAACCATTTAAGATTAAGATAATTAAAGAATCAGGATATTTTTCTTT
>CANQOH010000008.1 GCA_947625425.1 uncultured Bacilli bacterium | reverse complement strand
TCACCATCTAAATCATCAGTAGCAGTATAACCTTCTTCTTCATAAGACTTATTAGGACAGACATTAACTTTACTTTGACCTTTTAAAGTTATAACAGGAGCAACTTTATTTTTAGGTTGAGTAACAATAACTGTTCTTTCTTTTTCTTTTTTAAATAAACCTTTTTTAAGTGAATATTTTATTTTATAGGTATTAGGTTTAGTAGTATCAACATGACCATCTATTTTAACTTCAGATGAAACATCTTTGCCATAATACGTAGCTATAACACCTGGTTCTTCATATGGCTCATTAATATTTATGGTAATTTCATTAGAACCTTTCAATTCTAAATATGGAGATGAAAAATACATAATAAGAGGAATACCACTTATAGTTAGTAATAAAAAACCGATAAAAAATAAAACCATTTTTCGATGTAATTCTGCGATATCTTTCATACTACCCAAACTCCTAATAATTATCCATTCTCCATATATTATCTATTATTATCATACCACTTTTTAAAATATATAAAGCAGAATTATGAAGTAATTTTATGATGTTTACAATTTAAAAAAGACAAATAAATTGTCTTTTAAAATTCTTTATTTAAGTATATCTTTTTAGATATGCGATAAGATATATAAACCATGAGAATTGATATAGCTATTATAATTAATACAATATAATCTTCTAAGAAATTTAAAGCCTTACCGATAAAAGAAAAATCAATATTACTAAATAAGAAACTAGTAGCAAAAACAAAGGCGATGACAATAACAAAGATAGCAATACGAGCTTTTTCAATACCAAATTTATAGATAATTGGATACATAATCGATAAAACAAGTAAAGTTCCAAAAATACTTCCAAGGGTTGTAACTAATATTTCTTCTAATTCAATTGATTGCTTTTTAATAAGTATAATAATTAAAGATAACATTATTGTTATTATAGAAGTAATTGCAATCATAAGAAGCGTTGCTAAATATTTAGCTTTAACACTATTTTCACGACCATTTGGTAAGGCAATAGTATAAGCATTCCAATTATTGTATTCATCATAACTAAAGGTTGATATCATAATCATGACACAGATAAATGGTAAGATGAAGGAAATGTCCATACCATCATTAAAAGCCATGATACCATAGAAGATAAATAAAATAAATAATATTTTAAAGTTACTTTTTATCATCGCAATATCTTTTTTAATAAAACCTAACATTACTCTTCCCCCTTAATCATTAAAACCATTAAGTCATCTAGAGTTATTTTATCAATAACATCTATTTTATATTTCTTTTTAAATTCTTTTTTATTTTCAACTAAAACTTCATAAGCATATTTTTCATGACGATATTTTATATAATCTTTTTTAGCAATCTTTTTAAATTCAGCTTCACTACATTTAGCAATACCATAGTTTTCTTTTAGTTCATCACATGTTTTACATAAAACTATTTCACCATTGTTAATAAATGTTATATAGTCAGCAATATGTTCTAAATCAGTTGTGATGTGACTAGATAAGAAGATAGAACATTCTTCATTTTGAATAAAGTCTTGAAAGATTTCAATAACTTCAGCGCGAGCAATTGGATCTAAACCAGCGGTTGGTTCATCTAAAATTAATAGTTTAGGATGATGAGATAAAGCCGTGGCAATTTCTAGTTTTTTACGCATTCCTTTAGATAAAGTTTTAATTGGTTTATTATTTGGTAAAGAGAAATCTTTTAAGTATTTATAATACATTTTAGAATCCCAATTATGATAAATACTAGTCATTATATTATTAATATCTTTAGGAGTTAAGATTTCAGGAAAGAACATATCATCTAAAACAACACCAAGATCTTCTTTAATCTTTTTTTCATCTTGAAGATTATCTATCCCAAAGATTTTTATATTACCTTGATAGTTTTTTATAATGCCTAAAATAGATTTAATAGTTGTAGTTTTACCAGCACCATTTTCACCAATAAAACCCATAATCATACCTTTAGGTAAAGTAAAACTAATATCTTTTAAAGCAAAGGTATCATAAGACTTATTTAAGTTTTTAACTTCTAATATATTTTCCATATTATTCCTCCTCATATAAAATATCAATCATTTCTTTTAGTTCTTTTTTAGATAAATTATTTAGTTTAGCAATTTCGATTGCTGAATCAATTAAAGCTTGAATTTTATTTAATTGTTCTTCACGGGCTAAATCTTTATTTATTTCAGCAACATAAAAGCCTTTAGAAGGAATTGTTTTAACATAGCCTTCATTAACTAATTCTTCGTAGGCATTTTTAGTTGTAATAACACTACATCTTAGATCTTTAGCTAAACTTCTAATTGATGGTAATAATTCATCAGTTTTTAATTCACCAGAAATAATTTTATTTTTGATTTGTTCTTTAATTTGTTCATATATAGGAACACCATTAGAATTACTAATTATTATTTCCATCTAATCACCTCTTTTGTATATATTTAGTATATACAGATTATATACAGATGTCAACATATATTTTTTTAGGTTAACTTGCATATTATTTGTTAGGTGATTGAATGAGAGAAACTTTAGTTTTAATACTTAAAGGAATTATTATAGGAATCGGTAAAATTATACCTGGGGTTTCGGGCGGAATGCTTGCAATAAGTTTAAATGTTTATGATAAAAGTATTGAAGCAATTAGTAATTTTTTTAAAGATATTAAAAGTAATACTTTATTTTTAACTAAATTAGGTTTGGGAATTATAATAGCTATTGTTTTATTTAGTAAAATTATTAACTATTCTCTTACCTATTATTATTTACCAACGATGTTATTTTTTATTGGACTTATTATTGGTGGTATACCAAGTATTATTAAAGAAACGAAGAAAGAAGTTAGTTTAAAAAATATTAATTTATCTTTAATAGCTATTATTTTTATTTTAGGTATAGGTTTCTTAAGTAAGATATTTAGTTTTAATAAAGTAGATGAAAGTAATTTTTTTATTTTAGTTATTATGGGAGTTATTGAAGCGTTAACAATGATTATTCCCGGAATAAGTGGAACAGCTATTTTGATGATGTTAGGTTATTATAATTTAATTATTGAAGCCTTTAGTAATCTAACTGTTCCTACCCTTTTTATAGATAGTATTACTATATTAGTTCCTTTTAGTATAGGAATAATATTGGGTGTTATATGTTTAGTTAAAGTAATAAATCTTTTTTTAAATAAATATAAAATTAAAAGTTATTATCTTATATTAGGTTTTGTTATATCATCTATATTTTTATTATTAGTTAATTTATTTAAATTAAACTTTTCTATTTCAACAATATTATTTAATATATTATTTTTAGTCATTGGTTTTATAATTGGCAATTATTTTGAAAAAAAATAAGAACAAATCTAGTTATTTAGATTTGCTCTTTTTATTTTGTTTAATAAAGTATTTATCAAAAGCGGAAATAATAGCTGGTAGTAATAATAGGATTAAAACTGCAGAACAGAATGAACCCATAGATATACTTAAACATATTTTAGCTGTGATTGCTTCTGATAAACCACCAACAATTAATGTAGATAAAACTAAGATAGAAGCACTAGTTAAAATAGTATGAATTGAATGGTTATAAGCATTAATTATCGAAGTTTCAATATTATTTTTCTGACGTTCTTCTAAGTAGTACGAAGTATAAACAATCGCATAGTCAATAGTAGCACCCATTAAGATACTTTGAACTATTAGAATTGAGATAAAGTAAACATCACCGGTAAAGGCTAAAATACCCATAGTTAAGAAGACGGCACATTGAATAATTAATACTAAGGTTGTTGGTATTAAAACTGATTTAAAGGTTATGGCAACAACGACAAAGATAAAGACAATAGTTAAGATAGTTATTAAATTTAATTCACCTTGGAAAGTATTACTCATTTCATGAGCCATAGCTGAATCACCAACTACATAGGTTTCTTTACTATCTTTTAAATCTTCTTTTAAAGTATCAATAAATTTAAAAGTTTCTTCCCCTTCTGGATCATATGTCGTATTTAAAACCATACGTGAATAATTTTCACTAACTAATAATTCTTTAGCATCAGAGACAAAATCTTTAGCATCAATTATTTCATTTTTTCTTTCTTCAGAGATAAAGTCTTCGAATCTTTCATCATTTAAAATATTATCATTTAAATAATTAACAAATTCTTCAATAGTTAAAGTATAGTCATTGTTATATTCTTTTTCACTACCATAGTAGATATAAATTAAATCAAATAGATCTTTATCTAAATCATCAGCTAAAGCAGATAATGCTTTATAAATTTCATCTTTATTATATTTTTTATTATTTATGGTATTGTTGATGATTGTATTTAAAGCATTTAATTTAGTTTTATTATCTTTAGTAAATGATGAACTATAATTCTTATCATTCATTAAAGTACCGGTTAAGAATTTAACAAACTCTTTTGAGGACATATTTATTTGAACTTTATTTATTTTAACATCATATAAAGAATAGATTAAATTTAAATTATCGTTATCAAGTTCTAATAATTTTTTTAATTCTTGATAAGTATATTTAGTATTATTAGAAATACTATTAATTATATTTTTTAGAAGAGTTAACTCACTAATAGTATTTGAATCAATTTGACCTTTTAAAGTACTATCATCTTGGTGATTTAAAATAAAGTTTATAAATTCTAATGGAGTTAAAGAAACAGTATTATTAAAGTATAAAGCATAAACTCCTTTAGTAGTTGATGAACTTAAACCAAGTAAACTTGATATTTCAGAATACGAATATGTTGCGTTATTTAGAGTGCTATCCATGATTGTTTTGGCGAGGTTAAGTTTTGTAACTGTAGCAGGATCTAAATTTAAATATACAGAATATTCAGAATTATTTAATATTAAAAGAATATTAACTAGATTATAAGGTGTTGGTGTTGTATCTGTACCTTGTGATAACATATATGGAAGGATGTTGAATAACTGTTCTAGTGATGTAATGCGAAATGGTGATGCACTTAGTTTTGTTATTAAAGCATTAAAATCCATTCCTAATGAACTTGCATAAACAGCTATTTCATCATAAGTCATTTCTGTTGTAATAAATGATTTATTTGTTAAAGTAGTTAATAAAGCTAATTGACTTGAATCAATCATATTACTATATGAAGGATCATTAGCTAAACTGTTAACATAGGAAGTGAAAGAACTTAAAGTCATTTCATTAGGTATATCACTATTTAATAAATAATAAGTATATAAATCATTAGTTGTACCTGAATCTAAATTAAATAATTTAGCCATTTCATAACTAGATAATTTTTGATTAATAGTATTTTTATTAGTAAATTTAGATATCATATCAAGATTATCTTTAGTATTTTGATCAATTGATTGGGAATACTTAGGATCTTTTAAGATATAATCATTCATAAAATTAATAAATTCATTTAAAGTCATTTTAGTATTAATATTTTGAGCATGGTAATAGATAAAGATATCATTTACTAAGTCTTTATCTAAAGATAGAAGTTCTGCTATTTCAGAAGCTGTTTTCTTTTGATTAACATTTTTAGCCGTACTAAAATTATTTAAACGATCAATATCTTTACGCATTGTATTATCGATATTACCTTGTAAATCTGCATTATTATAAACAGTAGTTTTTATAAAATTAATAAATTCATCAAGAGTCATTTTATTATTTTCTTCTGGATTATAGTAATGATAATATACTATTTTAAGAAGATAATCCTCTACTTCACTATCTGAACCTAGTTCATCTAATTTAGCATTAAACTTATCATAAGTTTCTGGTTCATTAATTGTATTGCTATAACATAAGACATCTTTTATTTTTTCATTATCACTTAAGTTATGACATAGTTTAGAAATTGTTTCTTCATCTTCATTATTATAAACAACGGCCATTTGATTATTTAATTCAAAGACTTCTTCAATTTCATCAGTACCTTCTTGAGTGTAAACAATATTCATATTACCTTTAAAGATATAACTAAAGATAAAGATTAGAAGGAAGGCAGCTATAGCTACATATCTTAATTTATATGATATTTTACCAACAAGATTTAATTTAATAATTGGACATTTCTTTTTAAATTTAAAGATTAATTTATCAAATAAAATAATTAAACCTGGTAAACAAGTAAAGATACTTAATAAACTTAAGATAACACCTTTAGCTAGTGCAAAACCTAAATCTTTACCAATTGTAAAACTCATAAAGACTAGAGCAAGTAAACCAACAATGGTAGTTACTGAACTACTAGATATTGAACTAAAGGCATGGTATAAAGCTTTTTTCATGGCTTTTACTTTATCTTTTTCGGTTTCACGTTCAAGACGATAACGATTCATTAACATAATGGAATAATCCATTGATAAAGCCATTTGTAAGATAGCAACGATAGAATTAGTAATATTAGATACTGTTGGGAAGATAATATTAGTACCCTTGTTAATAACAACAGCTATTAAGATTGTAAATAAGAATAAGAATGGTTCAATATAAGATTCACTCATAATAATTAAGATTACTAAAGCACTTAGAACGGCTAAAACAATAACATAAAAAGGTAGAACATCTTTATTACGAGATGTAATATCTCCAGAAGTAGCTAGAAGTGTATCTTCGTATTTAGTAGTTACTTCATTATAAATATTAGCCGCTGATTTAGAATCAGCTTTACCATCAACAGTTATGACATATAAAGTATATTCATCTTTATTTTCAATTTCAACATCAGAAACATCTTTAAAATTACTTAAATACTCTTCTGTTTCTTTTTGCTCGTCTTCTTTTAAGTCTTTAAACATAATATTTAAAGTACTAGTTTCTGTTTTGAAGTTAGCATTCATGATATTTAAACCTTGTTTAGTTTCAGAAGACTTAGGTAGATATTCGGTCATATCATAATTAATATTTACTTTATTAGATAAATAAAAAGATATACCAGTTAAAATAAGAAATAATACTAATAAGACATAACGAAATTTTACAATTAAATCAGTTATTTTTTTCATTTAAAATTCCCCCTCTTGTCTATAATAAATTATATTTAATTTAACTTTAGGCAATGCTATAATTCTAGCACTTTTCAAGAATTTATGCAAATTTAAAAAAGGACTTTGATAGTCCTTCTTAATTTGCTATTTACGATTGAAAAATTTTTCAAATGTTTTTTCTTCGTCAGCTAGGATTTCGTCAGTAAGTTCATCACGAGATCCTTCTTGTTTATCTGATTGTCCTTCAACTAATTCAATAGCTTTTCCTTCTTCAACATAAATGAAGTTTGGTAAGAAGATTCTTTTTTCACCAACTTTAACTTTTTTACCTTTTTTAGTTGTTAAGGTATAGTTACTTAAGACTTTATCAAAGGCTTTTAAGAGGTCTTGGTATTCTTTAGCACCTTCACTTTTTAATACTGGTTTATTTTTATCATTTAGTTCATAAGTATCTCTTAGAGATTCAACATGATCATCTGACCAAGCATCAACATAATATATTTTTTCTATATTATATTTATTAGCTACTTCTAAAGCTTTTTCAATAACACTACGGCACCATGGGCAATAACGTGAACCAAAGTAAACATAGAATGTTTCTTTATTTTCAATCTTAGTTAAGATATCAGCAGCTGTTGCATACTCTATAGGATTTTCTTTAGGAATAGTTATTGTACGATGTTCTAAACCTGAACTATTCTTTTCACCATTTAATGCTTCATATTCATCTTTAAATTTTTCAGCATCAGTTTGAACTGTATAATCTATTTTACCTTCCTCTTCTTCTTTTTTAGTACAACCAAAAGTTAAACCAAGAAGGAATATTGTTATTAATAATAAACTTATAATTTTTTTCATATTTACCACCCATCTCTTACTAATTATACCTTAAATTAGTATTTTGTAAAATAAATAATATTTAGTTCTTATATTTATGATCATATATAAAGCAAATTAGAGAAAATAGGAGTAACAATATAATACAAATAATATTTATAAAAGTAAATGTATTAGATGATAATATTATAGATAATGTTATATTAATAGTTAAAGAGAACATAGCTGTTAATAATAATTCTAAAGCTGCTCCTTTTAAACCGTGGTTAGCTAATTTATGTGCAATTAAATATGTTCCCCATAAGTATAATAAAGTAATTATGGAACTAATACTACCTATTTTGAAAATATCAAAATTATCGAGTAATAAATTTAAAATAAAGAAGTATGGAATGATAAAAACTGATAAACTTATTAAACTGCCAAGAGCTTTTTTACTTTTAGGTAAGATAAGACTGGGAATAATAAGTAAATCAAATAACAAGATACTAAATAAAACAATTAAAGACCATGATAAAGTATGACTAATAGAATAATTACAAATTATACAAATAATAACTATGATTAAAGAAATGATTGATAAAGCAATAGTTATAAATTTTGTATTAAGTTTTGTTTTCATAAAGAACTCACCTACTTTAATAAGTTTTGGATATCAGTAAAAAGATAAACATTTTCAGGAATATCTTGATTACCTGTTCTTCGTAAATATGTATTAATTAATTGACCACCCATATGGATGTAAAAACTATTAGATGGATTATCTTTTAAACAACCAATTACCATATTATTAAAACCCATATTAATTAGTTCTTGAACATTATTTAAAAATAATATTTTACCATAGCCTTGACCTTTAACTTTATTTAGTAAATAGATAGAATATATTTCGCCAGTATTGGGATATTTTGAATCATTTGATATACCACATGAAGTCATACCTACTGGTTCATTGTTGACTAATAATAAAAATTTCTTTTCTTTTGTTTCGACTTCTTTCTTTTCTAAGAACTTAGTTTGTTGACGACTTATATATTTTTCACGATTAGTATCAATATCATTTAAGAAATCTTGATCAACAATACCTGGATATGTTTCTAACCAGGAATCAATATTAACATTCATATAGGGTCTTATATCTTCATAAGTAACTTCTTTTATTTGATAATTCATAGTAACACTTCCTTATTTTAAAAAAGTAAATCATTAAAGATTTACTTGATTATATAACATATAATAATATAGCAAAGAATTGAAAGATACTACCACCTAGAACAAAGAAATGCCAGATAGAATGCATATATTTTACTTTACTACCAATTAAGTAGATTACAGCACCAACAGTATAGATAATTCCACCAGTTAGTAAAAGGACTAAACCAGGGGTAGCTAAATTAGCAATTAATGGTTTTAAAGAGAATAAAGCCATCCAACCCATTACTAAATATAATGGGAAAGCAATATAGCGAAATCTTTCTAAATCTAAACTATTACCTACTATACCGATAATAGCGCATAACCACATAATTATTAACATAATAGTTCCTTTTAAACCACCAATTACTAATAATAAAAATGGTGTATAACTACCAGCTATTAGTAAAAAGATACTGCAATGATCAAAGATACGAAAAACTTTCTTAGCTTTATTAGGTTTAAAACTATGATATAAACAGCTCATTAAATATAAAATTATTAAACTAACACCATAGATACAACTAGATACAACTGCTAAAGCATTATGATGGAGACTTGAAAAAACAATACATAGAACTAAGGCAGCTATTGAAAGTAAGGCTCCTACGCCATGAGATATAGCACTAATTAATTCTTCACTTAAAGAATATTTAGGAATAGTAATTTTTTCTTTATTTTTCTTTTGGGTTTTCATTTTATCACCTACTTGTATTATATAATAAAAAAATATATTATGCTAGGCACAATATATTCCTAAAATTTATAAGTTATTGGTTCATGTTCAAAAGAATAAATGGTTGCAGTTACATCTTTTAGATATAGAACTTCAGTATTATCATCAGTAGCCGAATACATTTCTTTTAAGTCAGGATAATTATTAAGCATTGCTTCTTTAGCTTCGACTCTATCATCTCTTACAACTTCACCAGATAATCTAAGCCATTCCCCATATTTAAAGGCACATAGTTCAACGTGAGGATTTTTTTGCATTTGCTTTGAAACATCTTTTACTTTACCAGTTTGAATATATAATTTATCTTCAAATAAGTTAATTGTCCCAAATGGTCTTACACGAGGTTGGTCGTTATCAACTGTGGCTAAAAAGTACATACCACATTCTTTTAAAAAATCATAAGTTTCTTTCATATTATTACTCCATTTCTTTTATAGCTGTTGTGGCAGCAATACTACCATCACTTACAGCTGTTGTTAATTGTCTTAATTCTTTTACTCTAGCATCTCCGGCTACATAAATTCCTTTAGTTTTCGTATGAACGCCATCTAGAGATTTAATATAACCATTTTCATCTAAGTCGACGACATTTGAAAATATGCTATTTTGCGGTTCACCACCGATAGCAATAAATAAACCTTGAGCTGGTATTTCTTCTTTATTTACGGTAATACTTTCTAATGCATCAGTTCCATTTAAAGATGAAATTGTTGAATTTAAGACAAGTTTAACATTAGGTTTATTTTTTAGTTCTTCGATATATTTAGCTTCACCTCTAAATTCATCTCGGTGATGAATTAGATAGACTGTATGAGCAAGATTGCTTAAGTAAAGAGCATCTTCTAAGGCGGTATTACCACCACCGATGACAGCAACATTTTTATCTTTAAAAAAATGACCATCACAAGTTGCACAGTAAGAAATACCTTTACCTGTTAATTCATTTTCGTTTGGGAGATTTAATTTTCTTCTTTCAGTACCAGTAGCAATTATAATAGCATTAGCTTGATAAGTGTTTTTAGAAGTTGTTACTTGTTTATCTTCAGATATATGAGTTACTGGTTCATAAAGGATTTCGCCACCTAAGTTTTTAACTTGATTATATAAATTAGTAGCAAAATCAAAACCAGAAATAGATGAAATACCAGGATAGTTTTCAATATTACTAGCATTAATTATTTGACCACCATAACTTTTAGCCTCTAAAACTAAAACTTTTTTATTAGCACGTAAGGCATATAAAGCACTAGTAAGTCCGGCTGGACCAGCACCAATTATTATTAAATCATACATAGAATCACCTTTTTCTAAATATATTTAAATCTTTTTATTTTTTACTAATCACTAAATATTTGAACCCAATGATATTGATATTTACTAGCTGGTTCAGGGAATATTCCAATACCAATTCTTTTAAAACCTGGATTAATCATATTGGCATAGTGACCACTAGAATTTCGCCATTGAACAGCAGTTGCTTTTACGGTTGAATTACCATAAGCGATATTCTCTCCCATTGCCATACGACTAATATTAAGATCACTTAAAACAGTAAAACAGGTTTCATTACCACTCATATTAGGTCTTTCATGAGAAAATTTACCTGAGTAAGCTATTTCAATTGCTCTAACTGTAGCAGCAAGATAAATCTCTATCTATTATTAAAGGTTCAGCACCTTTTTTGGCTCTATATTCATTAACATATTTTAACATTTCATTTTGTGAACTTAAGTTACTATCAACAATCTTGGTTGCTTCACTTAAAATACTTTGAGTATTTCCATTATAAGATGATGTATCTAAACTAGAATATGAATCGGCAAATACTTTTTCTTCAGTATTATCGCTGTATTTTAAAACAAAATATTCTTTTACCTCTTTAATTTTAGTACCATATTTATAATTTGTTGGAGTTCCCTCTTCGGTAACTAAATCAAAATCTATCCATTCTTTACTTGGATTAACATTTTGAGATGGAGTTTTCTTGTTGGTAGTATTTTTTTGACTAGTAGTAGTTTTCTTTTCGGTTTTTTTATTTACTTTTAATGTAAATTCTTCTTCGGCTTTATTATTACTACTATCAATTGCAACATATTTTAGATTATAAGTTCCCTCTTTATTAAAATCATATTCACCTTCAACTGTAGCTGTTATTTCTTCATTGGAATTATCTGTTACTTTGACGTCTTTTAATAAATCTATTTCAGTTCCAGCTGTAGTAGTTAATTCTTTTTGATATTCAATAGTTGGAATTGTAGTATCTATTATATTAATAGTAAATTTTGTTTCTTTTTCTTCATCTTTTTCTTTATATTTAATAATTAATGTTTGTTCACCTAATGTAGATGTATCTACTTTAGTATCTTCACTAACTATTTCTAAATCATTAGTATCTTTAATGAAAGATAATAAGTTAATTTCACTATTTATTTCAACATCTAAATTATCTACCAATGTAATGTTTAATGAAGGTGTATTATTATCTTCTTTAGTATCTTGAATATCTTTTTTATTAAATTTTAAACATAAAATACCAGCTACTAATAAGATAATAACTAATATACTAATGATTATAATTATCTTTTTCTTTTTCATAATTAAACTCCTCGTATATGTTTATTAAATTATGATTATTTACACGTAAAAAAGACTGAATAAATCAGTCAATTATAATTCGATAAGTTCGTATTCTTTAGTACCAATACCTAGTTCAGCTGCAGCATCAATAGTATGAGTACCATGACGCGAATTGATTCTTTCTAGTAGATGGTCACGACCTGGATCATCAGAAGCTTTAACTAAATCAATACAAGCTTGGTCAATAGCTACTGGATCAGTTGAAGCTAGAATACCAATATCTTTCATACATGGATTTTCAGCAACATTACAGCAATCACAATCTACTGACATATTACACATGATATTTATATAAGCAATGTTATCTTTAAAATGATTAACTACTGATGAAGCAGCATCAGCCATTGATTCTAAGAATTTATCTTGATCTTGATTAAACATATCTTCATAAGAACCATTATTACCGCAGCAATGGATAAATCTTTTGCCTTTACTTGAAGCAACACCAATAGATAGTTGTTTTAGAGCGCCGCCAAAACCGCCCATTGGATGCCCTTTAAAATGAGATAAAACTAACATTGAATCATAATTATTAATATTTTTACCAACATAGTTTTTCTTAATAACTTTACCATTTGGAATCTCTAATTCAATATCTTCTTTACTATCCATAATATCAACAGTAAAGTAATTACTCCATTCATGTTCTTTCATTAATTCTAAATGTTTTTCAGTAGTATCACGAGCACCATCATAAGCTGTATTACATTCAACAATGGTACCATTAACATGTTCAACCATGGGTTTTAAAAATTCTGGACGAAGATAGTTTTGATTGCCTCTTTCACCAGAATGAACTTTAACAGCTACTTTTCCTGGTAACTTACGACCTAGAGCTTCATACATTTTAATAACACTTTCAGGTGTTAAATCTCTAGTAAAATATACTTTTGCTTTTTCCATTATATCTCTCCTTAATTTATCTATTAATAATATATCTTTTTAGATAAAGATTTGTCAATAATTTAAATAAAAAATAAAGATATAATATATATCTTTATAGCTTGATTACTTTAGGTTTATCATCAAAAGATGAAATAGTTGCTTTGATATTAGTTAAATATAGACATTCGACATTTTCATCAGTAGCGTCATACATTTCAGCTAACTTAGGAAAGTCATCTAAGATATCTTGTTTAACTTCGACATCGTCATCAGGTATGGCTTCAGCTGTAACTCTTATCCATTCATCACCATTATAATTACATAATTCAACTTTAGGATTTTTATGCATTTGTTTAGACACATTTTTATCTTTAGTCGTTAGAATATATAATTTATCGTTAACTATTTTAATTGACATGAATGGTCTTACACGGGGTTGTTTACCATCTAAGGTAGCTAAATAATAACATTCACCTTGTTTTAAGAAGTTATATATTTCATTCATAATAATTCCTCTTTTCTATTATTAGGATACCCAATAATAGAATTTTTATTTATGAAATTATTATTTTATTATGAAAGTATAAATAGAATCTAAAAGAACAATAATAAGCAAGATACTGGTAATTATTGTTAAAACCTTTTTAGGTAATTTAGAAGTTAATTTTTCAAATAATGGTTGTAATAAATATAAGAAGATAACACCTCCTAAACCAAATCTTATAGATGGTGATAAAGCAATACGAGCCTGGAAATTTATTTTATAATCAGCATAAGTTTGCCATGGCCATGAACCCATAAATGCTTCACAGATATATGAAGTTATTAATTCTAGAATAGTAGCTGATAACATACAACCTAAAAAGACTAAGGGGATATAAAATAATTTTTTAGGATATGGTTTATCTTTAATTAAGGGATAAATCAAGAAGATAAAGATTAAAGCCCCAAAACCATAGACTGGGCAATATGGGCCAAATAAAACACCACGATTAAAAAATCCCCAATGATAAATAAAGACTTCTAAAAAGACTTCATAACACCAACCAATAATGGCATATAACCAAAAGTATAAAAAATATTTTTCAATTTTTTCTAACATCTTAACACCTACTCTAGTTTTATTATAGCATGAAAAAAGATATAGAATTAACTATATCATTTTTCTTTATCATCATAAGTGTCTAAGAAAGACTCATAAACACCATCTTTTTTAGTACCTAGAACACAACATAAATTAACATTATCTAAAGCTTTAAAGATATTATGATCAACATCTTTATTTATTTCACGTAATTTATTAATTAGTTCTTTGATTTCTTTACGTTTACTATTATTTTCAAACATACTCTTCGCTGTAAAACGACAAGCGCAATTTAAGAAGGTTAAGTTATTAAAGTTTTTCCAAGCAATAATTGATGATTCTTTAACTAAATATAATGGTCTTATTAGTTCTAAACCCTTAAAGTTATCACTATGTAGTTTAGGCATCATCGTTTTTATTTCCGCACCATATAACATAGATAGTAAAGTTGTTTCAATAACATCATCAAAATGATGACCTAAAGCAATTTTATTACAACCTAGTTCTTGAGCTTTATTATATAGATGACCTCTACGCATACGGGCACATAAGTAACATGGTTCTTCACTACTTATGGTATCAACCACTTCAAAAATATCACTTTCAAAGACTTCAATAGGAATATTTAAAGTCTTAGCATTTTCCATTATTAAATCGATATTAGCTTTATTATAACCGGGGTTCATAACAACATAGTGAGCCTCAAAATGAATTTGGCTATGTCTTTGGAGTTCCTGGACACATTTAGCTAGTAAGAAGGAATCTTTACCACCACTGATACAAACCATGATTTTATCATTTTCATTAATTAGTTGATAGTCTTTAACAGCTTTAACAAATTTAGACCAGATCTCTTTACGATAGGTTTTAATTATACTACGTTCGATTTCACGATATCTTTCCATAATTCACCTATTTAGAATCTTTCCATCTTTTTAAACGTAAAGAATTAAAGACAACAGTTAAACTACTGAAGGTCATCGCTAGACCAGCAAACATTGGATTCATACTAATACCAAAGCCTTTAAATAAACCAATAGCAATAGGAATCATACAAATATTATAGAAGAAAGCCCAGAATAAGTTTTGTTTGATATTACGTAATGTTTTTTGACTAATTGATAATAAAGCTGGGATTTTTTCTAAGTTATCATTGATTAAGATAATATCAGCTGAATCTGCAGCAATATCAGTACCACTATTAACACTTACACCAATATCAGCAGTAGCTAAAGATGGTGCATCATTAATACCATCACCCACCATCATAACTTTTTTATCATTACGCATTAATTGTTTAATAACTTTAGTTTTTTCTTGCGGTAAGACATTCGCAATAACATTATCAATATTAAGCTCCTCTGCTATTTTATGAGCAGTTATTTCATTATCACCAGTAAGCATGATAACTTCTTTACCCATTTTCTTTAATTTTGTTATGGTATATTTAGCATCATCTCTTAAAATATCATTAACTCCGATTAAACCAATAACTTTTTTATCTTCAATAACATAAACGATACTACTACCTGAATTAGCTAATTGCTCTTCTTCTTTAACATAATCATTTTTAATTTTTAATTTAGAAAATAATTTATTATTACCAAGATAGATATCTTTATTATTTACTTTAGCTGTAACACCGATACCTTCGATATTTTTAAATTTAGATATTTCTTGTAAAGAAAGATTATTTTCTTTAGCATAGGAAGTAAAAGCAAGACTTATAGGATGAGTTACTTTATCTTCGATACTATAAACGATACTTAATAATTCACGATCTTGATAAGCACTATAGTTATTAATGGATGATATTTTTAAGTTACCATAAGTTAAAGTACCAGTTTTATCAAAGACGATTGTATCAATTTTATGGGCTTGTTCTAGAACTTCACTACTCTTAACTAAAAGACCATTTTTAGCACAGACTCCTTCACTTACGACAATTGCTAAAGGAGTAGCTAAACCTAAAGCACATGGACAAGCAACAACTAAGACAGTAATAAAAGATACAAGTGCTTCATTAAATGGGTGACCAAGTAATAAATAACCAATAAAAGTAAGAACAGCAATAATGATAATAGTTGGAACAAAGATACCACTTGCTTGATCAGCAACTTTTTGAATATGAGATTTGGTATTGGAAGCTTCGACAACTAAACGAACGATTTCAGAAATAGTTGAATCACGACCAATTTTAACAGCTTTATATTCGATATAGCCATCAATGTTAATACTACCAGCGACGACTTTATCTTCAGCTTGTTTTTTAGTAGGAATTGATTCACCAGTAATAAAAGCCTCATCTAAGTGAGTTTCACCTTTAGTAATAATACCATCAACTGCTACTTTCATACCTGGTTTACAAATTAGAATATCATCTTTTTTAACTTCATCAATTGTGACTTCTTTTTCACCATCTTTAGTTTTTAGTAAGGCCATACTTGGAGTTATTTGAACTAATTCTTTTAAAGCTTCTTTAGTTTTTTCTTTACTATGATAATCAATAAAACGACCTAGTTTAATAAAGAAGATAATAATAGCACATGATTCAAAGTATAAGTTATGAACATATTCATGATGACCATTAATAACCATATAAAAGCTATATAAACTATATAAGAAACTAGCAGTAACACCTAAAGATACTAAGGTATCCATATTATATGAACGATGAATAATATTTTTAATACCACTTTTAAAGATATCTAAGCCATAAATAATAAAAATAATAGCTAGGATTAGTAAAGTAAGACCATAATTAAATGGATATTTCATCATATCTAAGTATGGTAATGATGGTAATTTTAACATACTAGACATGGAAACATATAAAGTAAAGATAGCTAAAATACCATAAATAATTAAGAAGACTTTATCACGACTACGTTTATTATTTTCTTTTTTAAAATCAAATTCACCTAATGATTCAAAGCCAGCTTCTTTAACGAAACGATTTAAATCTTCAATAGTTAGTGATTCATCATAACTAATACTAGCTTGAGCTAGAACTAAGTTTACAGTAGCATCTAAAATACCCTCTTGTTTATTTAAATATTTTTCTAAACTAGCAGAACAAGCACTACAACTCATTCCTTTAATACTTAAAATTATTTTTTTCATATTCTCACCTATTTATAGAGTCTGCGATATAAATCCATTATTTCATTTAATGAATCATAATTATCATTTTTTATATCATTAACTAAACACGTATTTAAATGGGTTTTGATTATTTCTTCCCCAAGGCTTTCTAAGCCTTTAGAGATAGCAGATATTTGAATTAGGATATCAGCACAATAACGATCATTATTAACCATGTCTTTAATACCGCGGATTTGACCTTCGATAATATTTAATCTTTTGGTTAGATATTTCTTTTCTTCTTCACTACGATGTTTGGTACGTGGATTTGTCATATTTATTCCTTCTTTCATTCATATTATAATACCCCGGATGGGTATAGTCAATTGATAAAAAAAGCATCAAACGATGCTTTTTGTTAAGAACGACTTTCGACTTTAATTAATTTAGCATGTAGAACTACTTTATCAGTTTGATTATAACAAGTAGATAAAGTTAGAATCTTATCAGTAGGAGCTACTGTTGTATTAAAGTTATGAGCACTACGATTTGTAAGCATTTTAACAAAATTACTAAATTCGTCATCGCTTTCAAAATCGACTTGGATATAGTCATTAGTAGTTTTAATACGATAGACACTAAAGACTTGCCATAAAGTATTTTCGTATTCAGTTGATAACCAGATAATATAATTATCTTTATTCTTTAACCAACCACTTGATAAGATATTTTTTAAGGATCCAAACATTGTAGTATCAAGACGACCATGAGCATAGATTATATTATTACGATCGAAATCTTGGACATTATTACGATAATCCATAAATACCCAGCCAGCTTGGTTAGTACTCTTATCAAATGAGTGGCTTAAGTAATAACTATTATTTTTAGTTTGGACAAATGGATAGTTAATATTAGTTCCATTTACTTGGATCCAACCTACTGTCTCATTATTTTTAGATTTTAAATCTTTGAAATCAACACTTTTTAGTGGAACTTTAATATAATCCCAATATGGATTAGATTTTGGCACTTCTTTTTGTGGCTCGATTATTTCAACATTTTCACTATCAGGAACATCTTGAACTTCAACAATCTCATTAATATCTTCAGTTATTTCTTTGGTATCATTATTATCTTTTTGCCATTTTACAATATTAATAGATGAATAGATAAAGACACCGATTGAGACAATAAGAACTAAAATTATAACAATATTACCTTTTTTAGATTTTTTAGTAGTATTAGTTGTTTTTTCAGCTTTTTTCTTTGATTGTTTTTTATTTTTCTTTAATTCTTTTTGTTCTATTATAGCTGTTTTTTCAAGATTATCTAGGGCTGCTTTAGTAGCCATATTAATAGTAGCTTTATCGGTATTAAGTTGTTTACTAGTTACTTGTTTGTTTTGATCTATTTCTTTTTGGGCTTTTTGTTCAATATCAGATAATACTTCTTGAGTTAGTTTATTGATTCGATTAGTTAATTCTAATTCATTTATTCGACCTATTTTAGCTAAAAGATCTTGTTCTTCATTTTTACTTATAGAATTGGCTTGTTCCTCTTTGGTTTCTAATGAATAATCTAGTTGTTTTCTAGGGGATTCTGAAATTCTAGGAGATGAATTACGAACTGGTTCTTTAGCTTGTCTAGGTTGTTCTTCTCGATGAGATAAATTATTAGAATTTACTTCTCTGCTAGAATGAGAAGTAGAATATTTTTTATCTAATAAGATATCATCTAGTTGTTTTTCTTTTTGACTACGTTCTATTTTATTATCTATTTCTTTAACAGTTTCTAATTCTTCTCTTAATTTATTTATATCAGAAGTAGGTCTTGAAGATTTAGGAACTGGTTTTGATTCAATATTTGAAGAAGTTACAGTTTTTTCTTTTGGTTCTGATCCTTTTTTATTTCTTTGTTCACGTGTTTTTTGTTGTTCGATTATTTCTTCAATTCTTCTTTTTTGATCTTCTTTAAATTGTTGTTCTTGTTTAATTACGCGATCATGACGAGCTTTTTGTTCAGCTAATTCTTCAGGGCTAACTTTTTTTGGCTCAACTTTAACTCTTTTAGGCTCTCTAACCGTTAATTTTACTTCTGATTCTGAATTGGAAGTTGAACTTTGACTATTTGATCTACTTTGAGCACGAGAAAGAATCTCTTTTTCTGTAAGAGATGTTCTTTGTGAACGTGTTTGAGTTCTTGTTACGTTATTTTTATAAGCTTGAGCTCTTTTTGCGCTTCTACTAGTTCTATTGGATTCCATAAAATCAATCCCCTTTTATTTAATTAATTTTATTGCTAATAGACTTTTATTATTATACTACTTCTATTATATTTTAGCATAAAGATTTTTTAAATAATAGTTTACAATTTAAATATTTTTTTATAAATACCATAGTTTTTGTTCATTTTTACGAACTTCTTTGATGATTCCTCCACCTAAACACTCGTCTCCTTTATAAAAGACACAAGCTTGACCGGGAGTTACGCGCTTTACACCTTGTGGATATCTAACGATTACTTCGTCATCTAACCATTCAAGTTTTACAGGAATATCTTCTTGACGATATCTAAATTTAGCATTACATTCAGTTACTTTTTCATCACCTAAATAGTTAATACTATCAACGACACATGAATCACTAACTAAATAGTCATTATCTTCGCCAATACAGATATATAGGATATTCTTAGATAAATCTTTACCAACGACAAACATACGGTCTTCGGTACCACCAATATTTAAGCCTCTTCTTTGACCTATAGTATAGTTCATTAAACCAATATGGCGACCTATTACTTCATTAGTGTCAATATTGACAACATCACCGGCTTGATTAGGTAAATAGTTTTTTAAGAAATTTGTAAAGTTTCGTTCACCAATAAAGCAAATACCAGTTGAATCTTTTTTATCAGCCGTTACTAAGCCATATTCTTCAGCTATTTTACGTACATCAGGTTTTAACATATCGCCAATAGGAAATAAAACATTTTTTAATTGTTCTTTACTTACTTGAGATAAGAAGTAAGTTTGGTCTTTGTTTAAATCAACGGCTTTTAATAATTTACCATCTTTGATACGAGCATAATGACCGGTAGCTATATAATCAGCCCCTAGTTTTTCGGCTTCTTTGGCAAACATATCAAATTTAATATATTTATTACACATTATGTCAGGATTTGGAGTACGACCTTTTTTTAATTCATCTAGGAAATAAGTAAAGACATAATCCCAATATTCTTTAATAAAGTCTTTACGATGAAGAGGAATACCTAATTTATCACAAACTTTTTTAGCATCATTGTAGTCTACTTCTTGAGGACAAATACCTTCTTTAGTAGTTGGAGCACCATCTAATTCACCATCAGCAAATGAATCCCAGTTACGCATAAATAAACCTATTACTTCGTAGCCTTGCTTTTGAAGCTCAATAGCTGCGACAGAAGAATCAACGCCACCACTCATGCCAATTACAACTGTTTTCTTTGTCATAAAACACCTCTTCCCTTTTTATCCAAACTATTATACTACATTTTTAGTTCTTTTTGCATTTTATTATATATTTCTAATTTTTCTTCTTTAGTAAAGATATCTTTTTGGGCTTTAAACTTTGATAAAGCCCATTTCCACATATTATAACCGAAATGACGATCTTGATATGTTTTACCGAGAATTTCACGTTTGTTTTCATAACGAGGAATAAAATGGAAATGAACGTGTGGTTTTTCATGATCACGATAAGCATTATTCATTAAACAAGCAAAATTAAACATGGTAGCTTGAAATAATTTTTGACATACTCTTTCTAGTTCTTTTTCAATTAAACCTAGTTCTACCCATTCTTCTTCAGTTAAATCACTTAAAGTTTCTTTATTACTTGATATAATACACTCTCCAGGAAATTCTTGACACCACTCGGTAAAAACAACTTCCCAGTATTTTCCTTGATATAAAGTCATCTTAACAACTCCTTATATTTTTTATTATAACATAGTTATTTTTTAGGATAATTCCAAATACCTAATTGACCTTTAGCTGCAATTGGTTTAATAACTTCAACATTATCTAATATCCAGGCATAACGACCTACTTCATAATGGCCAGCAATAAAGTTATTTATATTTTCTTCTTTAGTCTTTTTGATAAATTCTTCAGTCATATATACACAATCTACTAAGTTACATTTACAAATTATATAACCATAATTAAGTTCAGATTCATTATATAGATTTGATAAACCTGGTCTTTCTTTAACTTGTTTACTTATTTTAGATAAACCAGCATGAATATATATTTCACCACGATAGTTGGTTTTCCAACTTCTAGTTTCAATATATTTAACTTTATTTTTAATTAGAGTTGCAAAAGGCTCTTTAATAGTTAAGACTTTCATTTAAATCACCAATTTTATTTTAACATAAAAAATATATCTTATTATAAAATAAAAAATCCCTTTAAAGGGATTTAATATATCAAATGGTAGCGCCGGTGTGATTCGAACACACGACCTGCCGGGTATGAACCGGATGCTCTAGCCAACTGAGCTACAGCGCCATAAAAGTAAGCAAATTAAATATATCATAAGAAAGCTCTTTTGACAACATTTTTTTGCTTTTTTTTCGTTTTTTTCTAATTAGATGGCGATATTTTAGTCTTCTTCGGCTTCTCTATCTATATCTTCTCTAACTTGTTCAGCTGTTACTTTAGATGATTCAATACTATTAGCAAGTAACTCTAGACTTATAACTTCATCATTTTCTTTAATAGTAACA
Organism: uncultured Bacilli bacterium; assembly: GCA_947625425.1. Next base: position 18,062 of record CANQOH010000008.1, on the reverse strand, counting down.
TCAGCACCCATATCGATTAAACGTTTAATAAGGTCTAAAAATAAAAGATTATATTTATGATCATCAAGGCCTTGAGATGCTAAATAGTTATCATCATGATAAATTAAATCATGAGTTAATACTGGAGTGTTATTAGAAATAGCATTACGGATGTCTCCTATCGATTTCATCTTATCAAATTTTTGAATTTCAATAATATATTTAATGGTATTATTATCAGGTTTAATATATAAATCTATTTTTGACATGTTAATTCTCCTTTAGCTAATTTAATTTTATCACATTTTATTTATTGGTTAAACTTTTTACTAAATCATTATATGGTTTAATTGTTTCTTCTTTAATTAATGATAAATTATAATATTTAATTAAATCAGCAATACTCTTTTCACCAGCAATAATACTTCTAATAAAAGTTAGTAATTTTTTTTCGTCTGATAAGTAAAATTCTAATAAACGACAAGCATAGATATTACTAATTATATAACCATAAGTTTTATGTTCATCAAATAAAACATAATTTTTGTATAAAGCGATATCTGGTCTTCCAGATGGGAGATTTCTTAAAATAGCACTTAGTTTATGTGTTTCAATATTTTCTAAAGTCATTAAATGTTCAGCATGTACTCTATTTACACGTTGTTTATATTCTAATTCTTCTTGAGGCATTATTTTACTAAGAAGATAACAAGTTATATATTCAACTAAGATACTTAGGAATTCTTTATAATGAATATTAGATAGTACTTCATTATAACCTTTGACTGTATATTTAGATAATAAACCATGAATATATTCATGAGCAGTACTAACTATTTCAATACTAGATAGTTGATCACTTATATGAAAACGCAAAGGAATCCAATTACCATTTTGATATGTTGTTTCGATAGCAGCATCAAAGGGATTAGATCTCGGTTCTAAGCTTAATAGAGAATTATATTCTTGAATATTTTCTTGATATTCGGGACCTAGTATTTTTATTAAGATATCTAAAAGGTATTGTTGGAGCTCTGGTAAAGATAGACTTGAATATTTAAATTTTTCAGGATCTGGTAAATCAATGGTACTTAAGGTTTTTAAGATACGTTCATAATTTCTTTTACCACGACTAAAAGATATTTCAGTAAAATCATGGTTATAGCCATATTTATTCATATCATTAACATAGTCATTAGCTTCCATTAAAGCTTGGATTTCTTGCATATATATCCCCCCTTTAAGTAGTTAATATAATAACATAGATAATTAAAAAAAGCATTTATAAATGCTTTTTAAAAAATTAATCTTATTATATCGTTAATTGTAACATATAACATTAGAAGTAATAGTAAACCAAAGAAGATTGTTGTCGTAATAGCTTCAACTTTTTCATTTACTTTCTTTCTCGTAATAAGTTCAATTAATAAGAATAAAACATGACCACCATCTAAAGCTGGAATTGGTAAGATATTCATGATACCTAAGTTGATACTTAAATAAGCAATTAAGAATAGGACATTACTAACACCTGATTCACGTGTTTCACCAACAACGGTATAAATACCTACAGGACCAGATAAGGCATTAATAGATATTTTACCAGTGAATAAGTTAACAATTGTTAACCACATTTGTTCAACGGTGCTACCAAATTTTAAGAAACTATATTTGACAGCTGGAACAAAACCTTTTTTGACTTCACTTTTTAGTTCAATACCAAAGATTCTTGTTTCATTACCATCTTTGTCTTTACTTACTTCAGGTTTAACACTATAAGTAGCTTCTTTACCATTTTTATGTTTAACTGATATTTCGTAAGTATCATCTTTATCTTTTAATAATAGTAATAGTTGAGCTTTATCCCAAGTACTTACTTTAGTACCATTAACCTTAGTTACAACATCACCGGCTTGGATACCAGCTTTTTCAGCAGGTTTACCTTCAGTTACGCCAGTAATAACTGGTTTTAAAGATGGTGAACCCCATATTAAAGCAATAAAGAATAGTAAGATAATAGCTAGTAAGAAGTTATTAAATACACCAGCTACTAAGATAATTAATCTTTGATACCATGGACGATTACACATAAATTTATCTTTAGGTACTTTATGGGTATCATCATCTTCATAGATTTCACCAGCCATTTGAACATAACCACCTATAGGTAATGCTCTTATAGAATAATTAATACCATCTTTACCTTTAATAGTTTTAATTAAAGGTCCCATACCGATTGAGAATTCATGAATGAAGACACCACTTTTCTTAGCCGTTAGGAAATGACCTAATTCATGAACAAAAACTAAGATACCTAAGATAAAAATAAATAATAAAATATTTATAATTGTATTCATTTAATCACCTTTACTTTATTTTCATCAAAATAACTAAAATAATAACAAAACCATAAACAATAAATGATAAACTATCAAGACGATCTAGGATACCACCATGACCAGGCATTATATTAGAAAAGTCTTTAATATCATTTTCTCTTTTTATTTTACTGAAGAATAAATCACCTAGTTGACCTAAGATAGTTAGGAATAAAGTCATAACAATTAGACCAACTAAATTAATATTACTGGTTATAACATTATAATAATATAAAGAAGCGATAGTAGTTCCGAGTAAAGAACCAGCAATACTTCCTTCTACTGATTTCTTTGGTGATACTTCAGGAATAAGTTTATGTTTACCAATTAAACAACCGATAATCATTGCAAATGTATCAGTCATAACAGCAATAATAATTAAATATAATAATAACCATTTATTAGCATTTCTCAATAAAATTAATAAGTTAAAGAATAAACCGATAGCAATAGTACTACCTAGTAAGGAGAATGCTTTATGCGTATTATAATTATCATTTTTACTAAAGATAGCTGGAGTTATTAATAATAAGGCTGTAAGACCTAGGATAGCATATGATACTCCATTATAAATATATGAAGCATTTAAATTATTATAAACAATTATTTCATAGCAAGCGAAAGCGATTAATTTAATAACCATTGGGATTTTTTTATTTTCTTTTAAGTCAATTATTTCTTTAAAAGCTAAGGCGGCGACAAGACCGACACCAACATAATATGGAATACCTCCTATTAAAAATAAAGGAATAACTATTATTAAAGCGATTACTGCACTAATTACTCTTTGTTTCATTACTATTGCCTCCAAATCTTCTATTACGCTTATTATATTCATCGATAGCTATTTCAAACTGTTCTGTATCAAAGTCAGGGAAATATACTTTTGGGAAGTACATTTCAGCATAACTTAATTCATAGATCATAAAGTTTGAAATACGCTCTTCACCACTTGTTCTAATCATAAAATCAATAGGTGGTAATTCTTGATACATATATTTATATAATAATTTTTCATTAATATCTTCTGGTTTTAACTTACCATCCATTACATCATTACAGACCTTTTTAGTAGCATCAACTATTTCTTGTTGACCACCATAATTTAAACAGATATTAAAGACACCTTTTTGATTATCTTTAGTTCTTTCAGTAATAGTTTTCATAGCTTCTTTAACATCTTCTCTTAAGTTATCTTGACGACCTGAGAAAACTATTTTGATATCTTCATCATGGATTTTATCACATTCTTTATTGAACATATCAACGAAGATATCCATTAAGTAAGTTACTTCTTCATCACTACGTTTAAAGTTTTCCGTTGAAAAAGCAAAGACACTTAAGTATTTAACGCCTTTATTGATTATATAAGGAGCTAAATCACGTATATTTTCAAAACCTTTTTGATGACCTTTTAAAGATGGTAGATTTCTTTCTTTAGCCCATCTTCGGTTACCATCAAGGATAATAGCAACATGGTTAGGATAATTTTTTTCCATTTCTAATCAAATCCTCCTTATTTGATTATACTATTAAGATAAATTAAAGGCAAGAAACAAAAAGCATTTCTAGCGATTTGGAAAAATTTTATTTTTAGCCAAATAAAAAATATGCTTAAGCATATTTTCATATTCATTAAAATGAATCAATATTTATTTTAACTTTCTTTAAACCTAGAATGTAAGCATGAGCTTGAACTAAAGTACGAATAGCATTGGCCATTTTACCATTACGTCCAATAACTGCACCCATATCACTTTCATGAACAATAATTTCTAAGATAGTTGAATCTTCTTCACCACCGAATTGTTGAACACTAACCATATCTGGTTCTTTAGCGATACTTTTAACTAGATATTCAGCAAATTCTTTTAATTCCATAATTATTTACCTTCTTTTTTAGATTCAGTATATTTTTTAATTATGCCATGTTTGCTTAGTAGATTTTTTACAGTATCTGTTGGGATTGCTCCATTATTTAACCAATATAAAGCTTTTTCTTCATCAATTTTAACTTCATATTCAGCTGGAATTGGATTGTATGTACCAATAGTATCAATAAATCTTCCATCTCTTGGACAACGAGAGTCAGCTGCTACAATTCTATAGAAAGGTCTTTGTCTTGAACCGCCTCTTTTTAATCTAATTTTAACTGCCATATTTTTTCCCTCCTTCATTTAGCTACATTAATATATCAAATTATAGATATGATGTCAACCTTTATTAGTTGACATCTTTTAAAAAAGAAATAACATACAAATATGTATGTTATTTTTCCTCTTGGATATAATCTTCATTTATATTATCGGTATTATCTTCATCATAGATATCATCCCAAGGTAATTCATCTTCTTCAATAGCTATTTTTACTTTACCTTCACCGACTATTTCAACACCTAATTCTTTTTCAATACTTAAAGTTACATCATTACCTTTGATTTTAACATCTTGAACAGTTGGTTGTTTTAAACTCCTAACAATTATTTCATTATCATTAGATAAACTATCTAGGTCTTTGACTCTTAATTTCATATGATCAGTATAAGTAAAGTTTCTTGTTGTAACAGCGGTTTTAGAGTCATTATCATAAGAATACCAAACATTTACATCGAATGAACCATTGATATTGACATCATTTTTATTATTTGTCCCATTAAAGTTATGGTTAATTACCCAACATCCGAGAACAGTATTAGGGGTATTTTCAGGGGTTAAAGTGTAATTATCTTCTGATGTTTTACGACCTTTACCAACGATTGTTTTAGTAACTATTTCTTTGAAATTGGACATTTATATCACCTCTAATGTAATGTATGCATAAATGTCCTAATAATTGAATAAAAAAAGATTATTTAAGTTATTTTAAATAATCTTTGATACAACGACGAGCTTTAGAAGTTGTAGCATATTTTAACCATGTTTTATGAGGATGAGAATTAACATTATGAAGTAGCATTATACGATCATGATTATTTAATTTATGAAATAATTTTACTTCTTTACCATTAATATAAGCTTTCTTTAAATGATTACCTATTTCAGTATGAATTTTATAAGCAAAATCAATAACAGTTGAACCATTAGGTAATTCAATTAATTCACCATTAGCAGTATAAACATAAATATTACTAGAAAAGATTTCATGTTTAACACTAGCAATAAAATCAGAATCACTTTTAATAACCGCATTTAAATCTCTAATCGTATTAAAGAATTGATAATTTAATTTAAGTTCTTGTTGCATCTTACTACGGCCTTCTTCTCTAAAGAATTTCCAGTAAGCAGCTAGACCTAAGGAATTAATATCATCCATAGTTTTAGTTTTAATTTGAAATTGTAATAAATGATTATTTGGACCAAAGACTGTAGTGTGTAAAGAACGATACATATTAGTTTTAGGACAAGCAATATAGTCTTTAAATTTATTATTCATTGGAGTATACAATTTATGAACAAGACCTAAGACACGATATGGATCTTCACTATCATCTAAGATTATTTTAAAGTTAACTAAGTCATGAATATCATTTAATTTATAACCTTTATTAAGTTTTTGATATAAATGATAGACATTTAAGATTTTAATACGATATGTATATTTAATATGGTTTTCATTTAAGATTTTTTCAATATCTTTACTAGCTTGTCTACGACAGTCTTGGTAATCTTCTTCGATTTCTTGTTCTTTTTCTTTTAACATATCATATGATGGTTTATCTAAATATAATAGACATAAATCTTCTAATTCACATTTTAAAGAGAAAGCACCAATAAAGTAAGCTAAAGGGACAAAGATATATAATGTTTCTTCAGCACTTCTTTTTTGTTTATATGGTTCTTTAAATGATAAGGTACGCATGTTATGTAGACGATCACATAGTTTAATAATAATTATTCTAACATCATCATTTAAGCTATTAATAAGTCTTCTAATATTAGCATTAGTTTCTTCATCTTTGTTATTAAAATGCATATTACTTAATTTAGTAACACCATCGACTAAAAAAGCGACATCTTTACCAAATTCTTTTCTTATGTCTTCAATAGTAAGCTCGGTATCTTCAACAACATCATGTAATAAGCCAGCACAAAGAGATGAACCATCAGCTTTAAAGGCAGTTAAATTTAGACAGACATTTAAAGGATGAATAATATAAGGTTCGCCGCTTTCTCTTTTTTGATTACGATGGGCATAACTTGCGACTTCATAGGCTTTTTTGACGCGTTCTATTTCTTCAGGATTATATTTTTCAATTTCTTTTATAACATCCTCTATAGTTATACTCATACTACAACACTTCCATCATAACTATGTACATATAATAGCACAAATAAAAGAAAAAAACCATTAATATAATGGTTCTTTATCTTCTTTTGGTTTTTGTTTCTTTTTCCTAGAAATAATTACGATTATGACGATAATTGCAATAACTATAATTATTAAATATATCTTTATTTGATTAAAGAATTTAGTAACTGGTCCTTCTTCATCAATTAAACTATTAGTTGTTATGATATAATTAGGGGCCCCATCAGTTGTAAATGTAATATAACCATTATTTACTTCTACCCCATCAGTAATTAGGGAATAGTTACCTGGTTTATCATAAGAATAAACACGGACAACATTACCATCTTTATATTTTTCATTTAAATATAAAGTAATTTCATTATCTTTAGGAATATTGGTTTGATAAGAAAGATTACCACCTTCATTTTGTTTAAAGATAAGATTTAAATCTTCATCAGGTAAATTGTTTTGTAATTTTATTTGGTATAATAAACCACCATAAGTATCAACAATATCATAATATAAACTATAATTATTATTTTTTAAACTATTTAATAATCTTTTGGGAATACTATATGAATCACTAGCTATTGTTTCATATAAGACACTACTATTTATATCGGCATTAAGATCAGTTATTACATTAGCATCAGCAGGATGTTTATATACAACAATTAAGTATTCCGTTTTATCTTTATTTTTTTCCGTTACAATAAGCTTTACTAAATTAAGACCTTGTTTTAAATTTTTGTTACCTTCAACTCCGACTTTAGCAGTAGTACTTTCAGTAGCATAATCTAAAGTTAGTGATTCAATATCTTTAGTAATACTATATAAATATTTAGTTTGGGTACTTAATGGAAGAGCTAAATTATTGACTTTAAGACTTTTTAATTTACTGCTTTCTGTAATTTGATTTATTTCTTCGTTAGAACGAGTTATATTAATCGTATATGTTGCTTCTGCCCCACTTGAAGATGTTACTTTTAAATCAAAGGAATTAAGACCAATATTTAAGTTTTTGGTACCGGTGCCAACAATTGTCGCTCTTGTATCAGTAGCAGTAGCGGTTATTAAGACTGATTCAACACTACGACTAACTACCGCATCATAAGTTGTTTTATCTTTTTGATAAGCAATATTAGTATTGGAAACACCTAAGCTTCGTAAAGATGTATCACCGGTTCGATTATCAGTTCTAGTAATCATTATTTGATAGGTTCTTGATGAACCATCTTGAGCACTAACAACAACACGAGCACGATTTAAACCATATTCTAGTTTTTTAGGTCCAGTACCAGTAATTGTTTGATTAGCATCACCTTTAACAGCTTTGATATTCACTTCGTTAACATTAGCGGGAACTGTTAAACGATAATCATAAGTTGTTTCTTTAAATGTTGGGGATAATATATAACCTTCTACAGATATCCCACCAATAAAAGTATTAGTACTAGGATTTACGGAAGTAATTGTAACATTAGCAAATGACTGAGCGATTGGATCCCCATTTGTATAATAACCACTAACAACATTACCAGTTTCATCAACTGAATCAACTTCAACTTTAAAAGTACCAGTTTTTAAAACTTTAAACTTAAACTGCATTTGGTTACCACTAGTCCAAATACGACCATTATCTGGTTTTTTAATATATACATAACCATTTTTATTAGTAACATCCCCCGTACCTTGAATCCAATAAGATTGTTCAAATTCAAGATAACTAGGATCATATTTAATACGGAGATATATTTCACGAATATTAAAATCACCATAATTAGCACTTAACAAGATATAAACATCTGAACCAACAACTGGTTTTTGGGTAGATGCTTCAAGGAAGGTAGCTGATTTAACTAGACAAGGAAATAAAATAAAGGTTAAAAGAAATGTTGTTATAACTAGTTTTATCTTTTTCATACTAACTCCCTATTCTTTCTATTTTCTATTATATTATATATTTTTAGATAATTCAATTAATAGCATTTACCTTTAAGATTTTTTTTGGTACCATAATGTTGGTGATAGAAATGAATGAATGTATTTTTTGTAAAATAATTAAAGGAGAAATTCCAGCTAAAAAAGTATATGAAGATGAACAAGTTGTAGTTATAATGGATGCTAATCCACAAACTGATGGTCATGTATTAGTTATGCCTAAAAAACATGTTACTGATTATACAGAATTAGATAAAGATTTATTAGAACATATTAATGAGGTTGCAAAAAAGATGGTGCCACAATTAATGGGAAAATTAGAAGCTAAAGCTATGACTTTTGTTGTTAATTATGGTGATAGTCAAGCAGTTAAACATTTTCACTTACATTTAATTCCTGATTATTTAATTAAACAAAAAAGTGAAAAAAGTTTAGATGAAGTTTATGAAATAATAAAATAGAAGATAATGTATCTTCTATTTTTTATACTTCTTGAACTACAGCAATTATCATTGGCTTACATTCAGTTTCATGATATAGGTATTTACCTAGTTCTTCTCTTATTTCATTTTTGATTTTATTGTAATCAACATAGTTCTCCGTAATATTACGTTCAATAATATTTAAAGAAATTCTTTTTATTTCATTAATCATTTCGGCAGAATCTTTAACATAAATAAAGCCTCTTGTTGTTACTTCTGGGCCGACTAGTAATACTTTTTCTTTTTTACTAATCGTAGCACTAATTAAAACAATACCATTTTCACTTAACATTTCACGATCTTTAATAACTAGTTCACCAACATCTTCTGTACTATTACCATCAATTAAAATATCATTAACTTTAATATGATCAAAGTTTTCAAGATTTAGTTGGCCATTATTAAATTCAATAACATCCCCATTTTGTTTTAAGATTATATTTTCTTTAGGAATATTAAGTTCAGAAGCAATATTAGCATTATTAACCATGTAACGATATTCACCTTTAACAGGAATATAATATTTAGGTTTTAATAAATCGATCATAATCATTAAGTCTTCAGACGAAGCGTGATGTAAAATTGTTTTTTCTTTTGGAACAGAAACAATATCGCAGCCATTTGTTGCTAAGTCATTTTGGACTTTAACTAAAGTTTTTTCACTACTATCATATTTTGGTTCAGCAAAGACAACAGTATCTGTGTTCTTTAGTTTGATAAATTTATCATAACCATTAATAATCTTACTTATTGAAGCATATGGATTTTCTTTACTATCTTGAATTAATAAAATAGCATCTTTATCATCAATATTAGATAAGTCACCTAAAATACTATCATTAAATTTTAAATAACCTTCTTTTTTGGAAAAGTTAATGATGTTTTGTAAGTTTTTACCCATAATTATTACTTTACGATGAGTATTAGCTACCGCATCAAATATTTCTTGAATAGTATATATATGAGTTGGTAAAACAGCAAATAACATTCTATTTTCATGATGTTTTATCGCATCTTTAAAGAAACTAGTTAAACGATGAGATGGTGATGTATGACCAATACGTTCAGAGAATACTGATTCACTCATTAAAGCTAAAACACCTTGTTTACCAATATAAGCTATTTTACCTAAATCCATTGAGTATTTATCCATCATTTTAGGATCAATGATAAAGTCGCCAGTATAAACTATTGCTCCATCTTTAGTATTAATTACATACATTACTGAATCAGGAGCTGAATGGTTAACACTTATTGGGAAGATACTAATTGGACCAAAATTAATCTTCTTATGTGGTTTAATTTCAATTATTTTCTTTTCATCGACACCATCATTAGTAAGAATAAATTTAGTAAATTTAGTAGCATATACTTTTAAGTTAGGTAAAGATTGTAATAAATCCTCTGTAGCCCCCATATTTTCATAATGACCATGAGTTAAGAATAATCCTTTAATACGATTTTGATTATTAATTAAATATTCAAAATCAGGAATTATATAATCTATACCATAAAGATTTTCATTAGCATATTTAAGACCACAATCGAAAATATATAAATCGTTATCAATATCGATGACATAACAATTCTTACCCATTTCGTCTAGTCCACCTAAACTAAATATTTTAATATTACACATTAAAAACAACTCTTTTCTATTATATTTTTATAAAAGGCTTGCGACTAAGTAATTATAACAGAAATATAGGAAACTTGCAATCTTGTTTATAGATTTTACTAATAATTTACTATTCTTTAATTAATTCGGATAGATAGACAATATTTAAGTCATAATATTTTATTTGATTTAATAAGATTTCTAATTCACTAATACTTAGAGTTTTTTGAACTAAGATAATTTCACCACTATGGATTTTATTTTTATTTAAACTTAAATTAGAATGATTAATAACTAATGATTCTTGAAAAAGATATTTATCTTGACATAGTTTAGGAATATTATTTTTAACATAACAAAGATTTTTATTTACTTTTTTCTTATTTAAATATTTATCAATATTATGATAGGTATTTGAAGTATTAGAATTATTTATTAATTCATAAGATAAATTATATTTTTCTTCAGTAATTAGGAGATTAATTTGATAACCATTAGCTATTAAGTATTTAGTTAAATCACTTTCTTCTTCAAAAATTAAAGAAACACTATTTTTCTTTTCGTTACCACGAATAATTATTTTATCTTTATTGTCTTCTAAACTAATTGTAGGTTTTATTATATTATAAACTAATAATTCATCATTATACTCTTTGGCTTTTTGCATACTCAAGAATGATTTATTAACATTTACTTCTTGACCATTTAAACCAGGTATAATATATAAGTTATCGATTAGAGTACTATTAATTGATGAAACATATTTAGATTCTTTAACTTCATTAATACTCTGTAATAAAGGATTTTTATTTTTGACATATAAAGCTATTTCATTAGTATAGTAAAAACTTAATAGACATAATCCTATAATTCCTAGATATTTAAAATATTTTTGCATATTATCACCTATTTAACTATATGTTTTACTTTATTTTATAAGTATTTTTTTATATAATATATTTTATGCATTTTAGGGGTGTTAATATGGTTACAGAACAGTTTTTAATGGATATATTATTTGATATGTATGAAGCTTATTTAGAATGTCAAGGAACTCTACAGAATGATTTTGATGCTTTGTTTTGGGATGAGAATGGTTATGAAATAAGTGAAGATGATTATTTAAAAGCCCATTTTGATGAAGTTTTATGCGATGAAGTCGTTGATGCTGTTTATTGTCAAATTGTAGAAGATGGTCTACCAGAAGAATGCAATTTAGATAAGTTTATGAATTTACTATTAAGTAAATATTATGTTTATCGTTATAATGCTAATGATTCAGTTATTCGTTATATAAAGTCAACTAAACTAGAAGATATTATAAGATTATTTAAAGAAAATTATGACTTTGGGATTGATTTAATTAGAACATATTATTTAAGTCTTGTTGATAATCATAGATGTGAACTTAATAGAAAAGTTATTTATGATAATAATGATGAAGATAAATTAGTGGAATTTGAAAAAAATAGTGAAAATTATAAATTAGTTTTTTTAAATGATTTATTAAGAGATGTTATATGTAATTTATATAATCATTTTATTAGTAATGGTTGTGATGATGTAACGGCTTTATCAAATACTTGGGCTTATTTTACAGATAATTTTGATCCTTTAGGGGAACTTGATCAAATGGGTGTTGATCAAGATACGAAGGATGTTTATAAAATATATATGTTAGGACTTATTTTAGCTGATGTATATGAAGATGCTTGTAATGATTCGATAATTGATAGTGAAAATCCAATTGATAGATTTGCCGACACCGTAGCAATAGTTGGTTTAACCCTTGGTAAAATAGGAATACCTAAAGAAGAAAATGTTAGAAATAGATTATTAAAGCATTTTATTTTGTTACAAGATGAAAGAGATAAAAAATATAAGAATAGAAAAAAGACTTATGAAGATGGACGTATAGAAATATTAAAAAAAGTTAATCCAACTTATAAATTAGATGAATTAACTTTTAGTAAGAGATATTAATCTTCTTGTTCTTCATCATCTTCTTTCTTACTAGATAAGAATGTTACTTTTTCAGCAATGACTTCAGTAGAAGTCTTTTTGTTTCCATCTTTATCTTCGTAGGTAGATACTTGAAGACGACCTTTAATACCAACAATATCTCCTTTATGGCAATATTCACTAGTACTTGAAGCGACAGCATTCCATAAAGTACATTTTATAAAGTCAGCTTCATAAATACCTTCACTATTTTTAAAAGTACGTTGAACTGCTAAAGTTAAATTACTAACTTTTTTACCATCTTCAGTTTTAGTTACTTCAACATCACTTGTTAATCTTCCAACTAAAACAACTTGATTTAGCATTTGTATTCCTCCTTTCAAGGACGAATACTATCAAGTTTTGTTTTATTGTTCAAATGACTATTTTAGAAATTTTGTTTTAGATAGGAATTAAAAAAGATGTTTTTTCTAAGAGAAACATCTTTTTTGTTTTAATTATTTTAACTACTTTATTATTTTATATGGGTTTTCATTTTTTTTAGGTATTTTATTCTTTTAGTAATCGATTTAGTTCTACAGCATATTCCATAGGTAATTCTTTTTTGAAATCACTAATAAAGCCCATGATAAGTAATTCTTTAGCACTATTTTCACTTAGACCTTTACTAGTTAGATAAAACATCTTTTCAGCGCTGACTTTAGATATAGTTGCTTCATGTTCTAAAGTACTAGTATTATTGCCGACAATATTTGTTGGGAAGGTATCACTTTTAGATATATCATCTAAGATAATAGTATCACATTTAATCGTAGCTTTACTATTAATAGCATTTTTAGAAATTTTAGTAAGACCACGATAGTTACTTACACCACCATTAGAGGCGATTGATTTACTGACTATATTGCTTTTAGTATTAGGAGCTAGATGAATCATTTTAGCACCAGCATCTAATTGTTGACCTTCTTTAGCATAAGCAATAGAAATGGAATTACCGGTGGCACCCTCACCTTTTAAAATACATGAAGGATATTTCATAGTAACTTTACTACCGATATTGCCATCTACCCATTCCATGGTACCATAATCATCGACAATAGCTCTTTTAGTAACTAAGTTGTAAACATCAGTTGACCAGTTTTGAATAGTTGAATAACGACAATGAGCGTGTTTTTTTATAAAGATTTCAACGACTCCAGCATGCAATGAAGTAACACTATATTCTTTAGCAGTACATCCTTCGATATAGCTTAAATCAGCACCTTCATCAACAATAATAATTGTTCTTTCAAACTGACCTAAACTTTCAGTTTCAATACGGAAGTAACTTTGTAATGGGCGATCAACTTTAACACCTTTAGGAATATATATAAATGATCCACCTGACCATACAGCTCCATTTAAAGCCGTATATTTATTTTCAGCATAATTTACTAAATGATTAAAATATTCTTTAAATAATTCAGGATATTTTTGTAAGGCATCATCGGTAGATGTAAAAATAATTCCTTTATCCTTAAGAGATTGATTATGATATACTACTTCACTTTCAAATTGGTTAGTAACACCACCAAGATATTTCTTTTCAGCATCAATAACTCCTAATTTATCAAAACTATTTCTGATACTACAATTAACTCTTTGCCAATCATTAGTTAATTTTTCTTCAGTACCTTTATAGTAAGTTAAATTATCAAAATCTAATTCGATTTTAGGACCAAATTTTGGATTATCTAATTCTTTGAATTTAGCATATGATTTTAAACGAAATTCTAACATCCATTCTGGTTCATTTTTCTTTTTGGATAAATCTATGATAAATTGTTCATTTAATTTCCTTTTCATAATCATCACGCTAATTATTATACAACATTAATTATTGTTTGAAAACTAACAAATAAAATGGTACTATTATAATAGGTGATAATATGGAGATACTTGAAGTTAATAGAAATACTTTATCTAATTTATATGAACAATTTCCTGATAGCCTTGGGGGATTAGCTTTAAAAGGCAAATATTTAATGTATAATGGAGAAAAAGTTGATATTAGTGAATTTAATGTTAATGATTTATTAAGTGGCGATACTGCTTTTGCTAGTTCATTAAGTTCTCTATCAGCGGAAGATATATTTAAAATTATTAGATTACATGCTACATTCTTAGCTTCAAAAAAGAAAGAAGATAAAAATGAGGAAAAGCTTGAGGTTATTCAAAAAGAAAATCCTTTAATGCAAAGTGTTAGTATTGTAAGAAAAACTGATGGAGTTATTACTAAAGAGTATTTTAATATTGTTGATAGTTCAGGAAAAGACCATTTATTCACTAATGATCGTAATGTTGATATTTTTACAATTTATGAAACTTTAAAAGGTCGTAGCAACGGAAATATTACACCTGATGAATTAATAGAAGCAATTAATAGAAAGCTATATCAAGTTAATTTAGAACAAGCAAGAGATTTAAGTGAATCTGCTGAAGTATCTGAGGATTTTGCAAATAAAATGGATGTTCTTAATGATCCATATCGCGATGATAAATCAGTAAGAGTATATGGTAATGAACAAAGTGATATTGCAGTTGTAGCTGATGATCGTGATGTTAATAAACATGAAGTTGTTACTTTTGATAAAGATAAAGATGGTGATTTAGTCACGGAAAGACATCATCAGAATGTGACTGATGAAGGTGTTGCTGGTAATAATACTCAAGATTCTAAAGTAGATGAAAAAAAGAAGAATACTGAAGAAGTTGAAGTATTGATTTCAGAAGAAGAATTCTATCGTTTATTAAATTCTGATTTAGATTTAACAGAAGAAGAAAGAAAAAGTATTAATCTATTCTATGCATATTTAGGTGACTTAGTAATTTATGAAGATTATTTATTACCGGAGTTAATGAATTTATTAAATAGATTTAGAGCATATGTATATGGTTTACAATATGAAAATGACGAAAGTACGGAACTAAATAAAAAGCAAGAAGAAGCAATTAAGAAAGCTAATGAGTTTGAATTAAAGAAAAATGATCCTGAATTAACTAAAGATCCAAATAAAGTTAAAGAAGAAGTTCAAAAATTAACTTTAAAATATAATCAAAATCAAAGTGATGCAGAAAATAAAGGAGCTATTTCAACATTGTTTGTTATAGTAGCAATTATTATTGTTGCCATTATGATGATGGCAGTAACTATATATTCAATATATTAAAAAAATGCTAGCAATAGCATTTTTTATTTGGCAGCTTGGACGGAAGTTATAGCAACTACCCCTACTATATCATCGACTGAACATCCTCTTGATAAATCATTGACTGGTTTTTTAATTCCCTGAGTAATTGGACCGTAACTTTCAGCTTTAGCTAATCTTTGAACTAGTTTATAACCAATATTTCCAGCATCTAAATCAGGGAATATTAAGACGTTAGCATGACCAGCGACTTTGGAATTTGGTGCTTTCATTTGAGCGACTTCTGGAACTATCGCCGCATCTAGTTGTAATTCACCATCAATTAAGTATTCAGGATATTCGGCTTTAGCAATATTAACGGCTTCAACTACTTTATCAACATCAGCATGTTTAGCGCTTCCCATTGTTGAATGGGATAACATAGCTGTTATAGGTGTTTCACCAGTAAGAAGTTTAAATGATTTAGCAGAAGATGCAGCAATAGCCGCTAAACGATCAGGTGTTGGGTTTTGTTCGAGACCAGCATCACTAAAGATGAAGGTTCCATTATAACCATATTCACAATTAGGAACAATCATTAAGAAGAAAGCTGATACTAATTTACAATTATCTTCAGTTTTAATGATTTGCAGAGCTGGTCGTAAAGTATTAGCTGTTGAATGACAGGCCCCAGATACAATACCATCAGCTAAATTATTTTTGACTAACATACAAGCATAATACATGTAATCTTCTAACAATAATCTTTTAGCTTCTTCAAGGGTCATACCTTTTTCTTTACGTAACTCATATAAGTCATTAATTAGTGTTTCAGTTAAATCACTATTAAAAGGATTAATTATTTCAATATTACTTAAATCAATATTTTCTTTAGAAGCTAAAGAATGAATTTCTTCTTCACGACCAATTAAGATTATTTTAGCAATTTGTTCTTTTTGACAAATATTTGCAGCTTTTAATACTCTTATGTCCATTGATTCAGGAAGAATTATGGTTGTTATATTATTTTTTGCTCTAGTTTTTATTTCTTCAATAAAGCTCATATTCGGCCTTCTTTCTTATTGATATTTATTATAAAAATCTTTCATCGTATTAAAAATAAAAGTAACTATTTCTTTTTCTTTAACTAAATCTGGTAAATATTTTTGATATTTTTCATTTTTGTAAGTATCTTTATTAACAAAAAGAGCTTTTTCTTCATCATAGTAAACTTCTTTAACATTATTATTAAATAATGTTAAGGGATTAAATCTTTGGTCTTCTTTTTGAATTTCATGAGCTAAAGTAAGACCATTTTCATCATTTGTAACAAGATCAAATGAAGATGGAACATTTAAATTATCCATAATATTGATATTAGGATTTTCTGATACTAATTCAAGAGAATAATGTTCTTCAAAGACACCAGCAATATTGACGATATTATTATCAACAATATAATATGGAGTATCTAAAGAATAAGTTTCTTTATTTTCATTAGATAAACAATAATATTTAGTTTCTAATGGTCTCATTGTTTCATAATAAAAGTCTTCGTTAGATAATTCAACTTTAGTAAATTCATTTTCATAAAAGACTTTTAATTCATCAGGATTAAAATTTAAAATATAAGGTCCAACTTGAATTTCATAGTTTTTTTCAAGAATACTGGTACGCATTAATTTAAATATATTCTTTTCAATATTAGTTTTATCTATTTCATTTTTAGGAATTGGATATATTAATTTTTTTAAATCTTCGATCATTTTATTCACCTTTTATTCTATGTTTATTATATCATAGATTAAGAAAATAAAAAGAAGCTATTTAGCTTCTATAATTAGTTTAATAGCAGTTTTTTCTTTGCCGTCAATTTCAATATCGGTAAAGGCTGGAATGCAAACAAGGTTAATACCACTTGGTGATATATATCCTCTAGCTATAGAGACAGCTTTGACAGCTTGATTTAGAGCTCCAGCTCCTACTGTTTGAAGTTCTACTCCACCTTTTTCTCTAAAGATATTAGCAATAGCTCCTGCTACTTTACTTGGATTAGATTTACTAGATACTTTTAGTATTTCCATTTGCTTCCTCTCTTTCTATATTTAAATATATGAAAGAGATATTTTTATATGAAAAAAAATAGAAGCTATTTATTAGCTTCTATTTCTCAGAGTGTAGACAAACCCCCCAGATTTTTCTGGAGGTTTTTTTATGCATAATTTTTTTAAATAATTTTTCTAT
>CANQOH010000007.1 GCA_947625425.1 uncultured Bacilli bacterium | reverse complement strand
GTTGGTAAACAAGCTCCAGCTGTATGTCCAGTATGTGCTCATCCACAAAGTTATTTTGAACTAAAAGCTGAAAATTATTAGAAATTAAGTAAGTATTTAATACTTACTTTTTTTGTTATATTTTATTAAACAGCTGTTATAAAAACACAAAATAAAAAATTAGCAAAAATTTCTTAATGTAAAAGGCTTCAACTTCGTTGACTTTAATATCTTCTTTAGATATAATTTTGATATAAAAGATAGGGACACTTATCTAAAAGGAAGGAAAAAATATTATGCAAGAAACAAATCTAAGTTTAAGTAAAAAGAATAAGATTTTACTTACTATCATTGGTTGTGCCATTATCGTCCTAGTAATATTACTATTATTAGTTAAAGGTTGTGGTAAAGAATTTACCATTGAATTTGATACTAATGGAGGTAGTAAAATCGAATCAGTAACCGTAAAGGGAAATGAAACAGTCGAAGAACCTGAAGATCCAACTCGTGAAGGTTATGAGTTTGATGGTTGGTATTTAGGTGATGAAAAATACGACTTTGATAATAAAGTAACGGAAGATTTAACTTTGGAAGCTCATTGGCATCAAAATGATGAACCAGCTCCCGAGGAAAAAGATTTAGAATTAAAACTTGAATCTTTATCATTAGGAGTTAATGATATTTCATTAATTGAAGTTTCTGTCTTCCCAAATGGTTATAGTATTGAGAATTTAACATTCACTTCGAGTGATGAAAATATTGCATCAGTTGATGCTAATGGCTTAGTTACAGCTAAAAAAGCTGGTAAAGTAACAATCACCGTATCAACAGCTGATGGTAAATATAGTAAAACAATTACTGTTGAAGTAATAGAAGCTGAAGAACAACCAAATGAACCAGTAGCAGTCCAAAGCGTAAAAGTTATTGGGGGGGGTACTTTAAATGTAGGACAATCTCTTACATTATCAGCAGTAATAACTCCAAATAACGCAACTGACAAGAGTGTTATATGGTCAAGTAGTGATTCAAATATCGCTACTGTCGATAAAAATGGTAAGGTAACAGCTAAAAAAGCTGGTAAAGTAACTATTACAGTTAAAACTTCCAATGGTAAAACAGCTAGTCAAACTCTTACTATTAACGAAAAAGGAACAGAGATAAGTGTCGAAAAAATAACTTTAAGTGGAGCTGACTCAGTAACAGTTGGTTCTACAATCCAATTAACAGCTACAATAACTCCATCAAATGCTACAAATAAAACTCTTACATGGAGTGTAAATAATTCAAATGCCACAGTAGATAAAAATGGTAAAGTAACAGGTAAAAAAGCTGGAACAGTTAAAATAACAGTAAAATCTGCTAATGGAAAAACAGCTACTAAAACAATAACAGTTAAAGCAGCTAGTAGTGGTAGCGGTTCTGGTAGTGGTTCAGGATCAGGTACTGGTGGTTCTACTAAACCAGAACCAACAACTGTAGAAGTAACAGGAATAACTGTTAATCAAAGTAGTGTAAGTGTACAAGAAGATTCATCTGTATCTGTAACTGCTACAGTTCAGCCAAATAATGCATCAAATAAAAATGTTACATGGACATCAACTGATAGTAATACAGCTACAGTAAATAACGGAACAATAACAGGTAAAAAAGCTGGAAGTACAACGGTTAAAGTTTGTAGCGTAGCAAAACCTACAATATGTGCAGAAATAACTGTCACAGTTACAGAAAAACCTGCTAGCTATTCAATAGTATTTACTCCAATAAAACAAGAAGGAACAGATAATGTTATGCAATATACTTTCACAGTATATAAAAACGGACAAAGTTTTAGTGATTATACACTAATTTCATGCGGTGGTAAATCTGCAAGTCCAGGAAATAAGATTACATTATCTTCAAAAGAAGGAACAGCAAAGATTAAATTAAGCAATGGTAATGTCGTAACAGCGACTGTCACTTATTCAAGTTAGAAAGGAGTAAATTAAAATGAAAAATAATAGTTTAAAACAAAATATAATTAAATACTTTTTATTTATAATTCTTTTGCTATCAGCTCATATTACATTAGTTAATGCTAGACAAATGACACTCAAAGAATTAGGAGATGAACTTGATGCATTGGAATATGATGTTGAATCTGCATTTATAATTGGAAATTATGTTTTTACAAATCATTATTCATCATCAACAAATAATGGTATAGATACAAGTGATATTATGCTCGCTTCTAGAAGTATACAACTAAGTGATTTTGATGAAAAAAATCCGAGTGCTTCTTTAACTAAAATGTCAATATTTCAAATTGAAAGAAAAGTAAACGATGAAACACTAGAATTTGAGGGATGGGAAACATCAGATAATTACGTTGGTAAAGAAAAATTGGAATTAGATGATAACAAAACAATTGATATTAAATATATCGATTACAAATATTATGCTGAAATTTCAAAAGCCGAAATCAAATTTGACGAGAATACTTTAAAGAAAAATGAATATAAAAGTGGTTTAACAACTACATTTGGATTTAATGGTCAAACAAAATTATATGGCGATAAAGATGATGAAAAACTTACATATAATGAAGAAACAGGGAAATTAACAGGTTTAATGTTCCACTATGAAATCACTAAAGGTGGCTTCACAGGTGCTGATAAAACTGGTTACTATCTACCATTTGTAATTGAAGTACCTAATGCTACTAATGAAACAGTTGTAACTATTAATGAGGATAAAGAAACAAAAGTATTAGGTAAAGATTTTGATGTTAAACCTAGTGCAGTTATGGCAACTGCATCTGAAGGACAAACTCCAGGAGTATTAGTCGTTTGGTCAATACCGGGGGAAAATGAAAATGATAAAATAACCATAACAGTCGATTTAGATGGTGATAAAACAGAATATGGCGAGACTACATATACAATCGATTATTCTGGGTTAGAATTCCAAGGAGAATCTAAAGCCAAAGAAATCAATTTAACTGGAGCTAGCGACAAAGATAAAAATACTTTAAAAAATGAATGGGGTTACGATTCTACTAAGAATAAAGATGAAAATGGTGAAACAGGACAACCTAAATTAGAGAAAGAAGAAAATAATCCATTTACTTATAAATTAAAAGGCACACTAGTAGAACAAAAAATTAATGATAGTGTTTATGGTGCTGCCCAAGCTGATGGCTATTATTTTGATTTTACAATATTACTAGAAAATAATACTGATAAAAAAGCATTAGTTAAAGCTAAAGTAGGTACTACTGGCCAAGAAAAAACATTCCAAGAATCAGAATTTGATGATAGTGGTAATTTAACAATATTACAAAGAATAGCAAAAGATAGTAGTTGTGTTACAAATAAAAGCAATGAAGAATGTAAAATTACAATTACGATTGATTTAGATGGTAACAAAAATAAATATTTCCCTAGAACCTATACAATAGATTACAGTGGAGTTACATTTGAAAAGAGTTCTATAGTGGAAGTATCAGATCTTGATACCATTTCTGGTGACCTTGAAGGTAATTGGAATGGTTGGGAACCTGGAGATGATTATGAAACACATTCTACAGTAGATCCTTTAAATCCAGATTTGATTAAAGTAAGTGGATTCATTCCTATTTTTGATGATGAATGGGACAATAGCAATAATCCTTTTACAACAGCTGCTAATGATTATTATTTAGGATTTAAAATAAAAAAGGCAGAATCTTCAGGATCAACTTCTCAAACAGTAGTATTCTTACATGATAAAGATGAAGTTTTAGAAGAAGGTAATGGCGAGAACAACAAGATTACACAAGCTGATTTTGGTGAAAATAGTGAAATATATGTACTAAAATACATAAATCCATTTAAAGTAGGGTCATCTAAAAAATTTACTATAACAATTGATTTTGATGACGATGGTAAAACTTATGCTCCGTATACTATAACCATTGACTGGTCAGATTTAAAATTCCAAAAGGAAAGTGGAATGACAGAAGTTAAAGTTATTGATAGTAAAGACGATGAAAGTGATTTAACTGAGACAGATAGGACTACATTAGAGGAAACATACGGCTATAAAGCTGAAAATGCTGGTGATATTAACGTCACTAATGGAAGCGTATCTGTAGCATATAATCTAGAAGGAAAGGTTAAAGAGCAAACAATAAACGAAGCTGCAGGATTTAATTCTACAACAGGTTATTATGTTGTTCTTAAGATTGAAGGACCTAGCAAAGAAGAATATCCAGAATTATCTAACAAATGGACAGTTCAATTTAAAAATGAATCAGGTGAATGGAAAAACCCTGTAAAACCTACAGAAGAGGACTATCAAAATGGTTTTATTGTTGCTTTAATAAAATTAAAAGATCAAGATGATAAAACTTTCAAATACAAAATCGACTTTGATGGTGATGAAAAAAATTATATACCATATGAAGAAACAATTGATTACAGCAAATTAACTTTTCTGCCTGCAGAGGAAGTAAAAATCAATGGTGTAACTGAAGACAATGTTAGCATTTATATCGGCGAACCAATTCCAACAGAAATATTAAATAAATTAAAAGAAGAACAAAACGAATCTATTGAAGAGGAATTAAAACCATATCGTCAATTAGCATATTTCACATCTAGTGATGGTACAAAAATAGATAATAATATATCAGTAACAGAAGATATGATATATGAAGGAGCTCTTAATTTAACTTCTCATTGGAATTTAAATTCAGATAAATTTGTTACCGATGTTATAACCGATCTAAACGATTCTTCAAGTTCTAATTCATCTAATTTCGATGGTGAAATAGAATTAGTTCCAGATGAATCAAATAATAAAAATATTAAAATTAAAGTAAAGAATAAAGAAGCTACTGTTGATTTAATGAATACAACTAGTATTCCTGGTACAATGGCTTATGTATTATTAAAAGGTGATGTTAAAGAAATAACTTTAAAAGTTAATGAAGAACATTCAAAAGTATTTAACAATCAAGGCCCAGCAACGATGAGTATATTAAATACGGCTTCTAAACCTGAAGGCTTCGATGATTTGAAGAAAAAGATTCAAGATGGAGCAAAAGAGTTATATGATGGTCTTCTTGGTGGTGTTGATAAAGATAAAGAAGTAACATTAAGTTCATTAGCATCAGGACCAAACTCAACTTTCCAATTAATTATTGGAAGTACAGAAGAAAACGTGACATTAATAGACGATAAAGGAAACAAAGTTACAAATCCAACATATACATTTGAATTCGACTCTAGTGCAGCGGTGGTTAGCTCAGAAAAAGAATTAAAAGATGCACTAGCCAACATCAAAGTAACAGAAATATACATAAAGAAAGACTTTGAACTAGGAGATGAAAATGCTGATAGTAAGCATACATTAGTAATTGATCTTTCAAATGCCAAACGTAATATTACTATAGAATCATTAAAAGCTGGAGAACCAGTAACAATAAGTGACACTGAACAAACAGAAGAAGGAGAAAAAGACAAAACTCCGGTTATTGAAGTAAAAAATGGAAACGTAACATTTAAAAATATTAAAATAAAAGGTGCAACCAGAGCAATAACTGTTGATGCTGGTGCAAATGTAACGGCTATAAATGTAACTGCTCTAGGTAGTCAAGATACAGCATTTGATGTATCTGGTACATTTGTTGGAGAAGATATAAAATATATGGATTTAGAAGGTAAAACTAATAAAGAATCTTATCATTATCCAACAATATGTGGTAAAGGGAATATAAGTGTAAAAAACGTTAACTTGAGAAAAGTTGATAATTATCAAAGAATAGTTCATTCTAAAACAGGAAAATACACAGAAGACGATTTTAAGAATCCAGAAACTCATCAATATTATCAAGACTTCATAGACGAAAATGGAGCACTAAAGCAAACTTATCAGGATATGATTAAATATGAAACAGTAAATCCACCAGATTTCTTATCCCAAACTAACCATACACACTACTATTTAAATAGCGAAAATGGGGATTACTATAAATTCTATTTTAGAGATTCTAGAACAAACCTAATTGTACATAAATATTTTGCAAAAGGAGACACTATTACTCCTCCATCAACTCAATACTATTTCAAAATGAATGAACAAACTAGACTACATTTCTTCATTGCAGCTCAAATTAAAAATGGACATACATATGTCTTTGATGGTTGGTCTAAAAATGAAAACGATAATAATGATGGTGTAAATACAAATGGAACAAAAGTAGATTCATTTGAATTACCAGATAGTCCTGACAAAGTTCAAAGTTACTACACTCATTTTAGTGATGGATATAGAGTAACAATTCCAATGGACGTTGAAGGACAACAATATACTGGAATATTTGGAGTAGTAAAAAAATCAGACGGAGAAAATAAAATATCAGATTTATTATCACAACAAGATGGAGTATTTAAAGAAACTTTTGAAGCTCAAAAGAAAAAAGCAGAACAAGAAAGCAAAACTTTACTTGATAAATCAGATCATTCAAAAGAAATAAGTGAATCAACTGTTATAAGTAAAAATCTAGATATTGAAATTGGCGAACTTCAAACAGACCCACAAGTATCATATACAGTTGGAAGTTTAAATGAAACTATAATGCCAAGTGAAAATGGTAAATTCTCAATACCAGTAAATATTAATTCAACTAATTTTAAAAATAATATTTCAGAAGTAAAAATAACTGATCCTACTGGTAAAGAAACAACAGTTAAATACAGTTCTGATACTGATGATGGAATAGCTACTGTAAGTAATGCATCAACTATGAAGTTAAATCTAGAAGCAATTAAAGCTGCTAAAATTACTGGAGGAAATAAAATATATAAAATATCAGTTGATGTAGATGGTAGTGAAAGTGATGAGTATGCTGTTGCCAATTACACAATTGATTATAATAATACTAAAACTTTAGAAGAAGTAATAAATGAAGCTGCAAAAAATACCGCTGATGCTATTAATCTTACAGTTTCCAAAGATACATCTATCATGGGTGTAAAAGATAAGTTTAAATATGAATATGATAAAGAGAAAGCTTTAACTTTAATAACAAAAGATGACAATGAAAAAGAATATAGTTTTAAAGTAAGTAGTGTTTTACCTAGTCATGTTGGCCCAGCAAGTATTGTCGTTACTAAAAAAGGTGAAGGTGTGACTTGTACATTTGGTGAAAATTCTTGCCGTCCAAATGCTAATGGTTGGGTATTTACAAACTTTATTCAACATAAGGGTATAGGTGTTCATGAAATTAATTTACTTCAAGATGTCTTAAAAGCAACAATCAAAGATTCTGTTTATGCAATTGATACAGTTACAAAAGAATCTGATCCTCATACATACAAAGTAAAATTAAGTCATGAGAAACTAGTTTCATATTTAAATGATAACTATATATCTTCAGAAAAATATGATGATAGTGAAGAAACTCAAAGCTCTAATAAAAATGATGTTTCAGATACTGTAGAATTAAAAGTAGTTTTAGATGCTACTGAAAAATACTTACAAAAAGTTGAAACAGTAAATAATTTTACTATTAATAGAACTGAAGATAACGAAAATAGCACAAGTTATTCAAATAACTATATCAAACTTGAATTTTCAGAAATAGGTAAGACAACTCTTGACGAACCAAAAAAACTTTTAAGCCTTGATGATTTTACCAACTTCTATGAAAATTGCAAGAAGCAACATAAAACAGATACTGGCGCAGACTTTAATGATGTTGTACAATAAATAAAAGAATAGAATTAAAAGGGTGTGAGCAATCACACCTTTCTCTAACTTAGAAAGGAGAAAAACTATGAAAAAAATATTATCTTATATCATAATTATTATGCTACTATTACTTCCTTTAACTACTAAAGCTATTGCTACTAATGCTGATACATATGAAGCATTAGAAGTCTTTATCTTCGCTAAAGATAATTGTAAAGAATGTACTGAAGCTAAAGACTATTTAAATGACTATCTTGAAGATAAAGTAAATATTAAAGTAACATATTTAAATAATAAAGATCATAAAGATACAATTAATACTTTAAAAGAAAAATTAAATATTACTCAAGATAAATATCCTTTAATTATTATAGGTTCTAATTACTTTATTGGTTATAATGATGAAGTTAAAGAAGACTTAGAAAAAACTATTACTGAATATCAAAAACATAATGTATATTGTAACTTAGTTAATAAAATTCAAAATAATGAAGATATATCTGCTTGTTTAGAAGATAATAAAGATATAATTAAACAAGTAGAATATGAAGAATCTAATCCTCCATGGTTCTTAATTGGTGCCATAGTTGGTTTCTTAGTAGTATTTATTGGTATTATTATCTATCGTAAATTAAAGAAATAAGACTTAATAAGTCTTTTTTTCTCTTATATGAATAAACAATTATATAAATATTTATATAAGTCTCCCATCGGTAATTTAGTCTTTATCAGTAATGGAACTTATCTAAATAAAATAATATTAGAAAATGAATTAGATAATAATAACTATTTAATAGATAATAACTTAGCTATTTTTAAACTATGTATTAAATATTTTGATCTGTATTTTAATCACGAAATACCTAACATTAATATACCTTATGAATTAGAAGGTACTAAGTTTCAAAAAGAAATATGGTCCATATTAAAAGATATTCCTTATGGTCAAAGTATGACTTATAAAGATATATGTAATATTTATCTTAAGAAAAATAATGTATCTCGTATGTCTTGTCAAACTATAGGTCATGCAATAGGTAAGAATCCATTATTAATCTTAATTCCCTGTCATCGTATCCTAGGACAAAATAATAAATTAACTGGTTTTAGAGTCGGTTTAAATATAAAAAAGCAATTACTAAATCTTGAAAATATTAAGTATCA
The DNA here is from genome assembly GCA_947625425.1 of uncultured Bacilli bacterium. The sequence goes on along the minus strand of CANQOH010000007.1, from coordinate 35,701 downwards.
AGAATAGATGTATTTTTGACAATAAATTCCCCATAAGTTAAAATATTTAACTTGTAGAAAGGGGGATTAGCTATGTTTGCTGAAAAAGAAATAGTTGGTGAAGGTTTAATTAAAGTAAGTAAAGGAAGACAAATTATTTTACCTGAATATACTTATGCTAAACCTAGTGATCAAGTAGGTCTTATCTATGGTGTATCATTACCTAAAATACCTGAAGTAAAAGATCATTTAGGTCGTATGAAATTAATTATTATGCGTCTTCAAGAATTTGAAGAACGATTAGAACGTTTTAAAAAGAATCTAGATCTAGCACGTCAAGATGGTCGTGTATCTTACAAAGATTATTATGATTATCAGAGAATCTTTTTTGGTATGTTAGCTATCTCCCGTGAAGAAGTATCTAAATTAGGTAAAATAACTATTGAACAAGTTCCAATAAGAAATTTAAACATAACTGATTCAGTTTATGCTGTCGGTAATGGCTATCACTTAGACTTATATCCTTCTAAAGAAATATATATTAAAACTAAGAATTTAAGAAGTCTTATTAAATAAACTAAAAGTAGATAATAAAACTATTTATGGTCTACTTTTTTTATGTTAAAATATTAATGTTAAAAGATAAGAGGTGTCTTATGAAAAAGCTTATTTTATTATTACTTTTATTAATTCCTTTTACTGTTAAAGCTCTAACTTTTCCGGAAATTAATTCTAAAAAAGCTATTGTTTATGATTTAACAGAAGAAAAAGTTATCTATGATAAGAATAGTGAAGATGTAACAAGTATTGCTTCTTTAACTAAAATAATGACAACTATAACTGCTATTGAAAATATTAAAGATTTAGAAGAGAAAGTAACAATTACGGAAGATATGTTAAATCAAGTTAGATGGGATGCTTCTGTAGCTGGTTTAAAAGTAGGGGATGTCGTAACTTATCGTGACTTATTGTATGCTTCTATCTTACCATCTGGAGCTGATGCTACAATCGCTTTAGCTGTCTCAACTAGTGGATCAGTAAATAACTTTGTTAAAAAGATGAATGCTAAAGCTACTGAATTAGGTTTAACTAATACTCATTATGTTAATGTAACTGGTCTAGATGCTACTGGTCATCAAAGTAGTGCTAAAGATGTCTTAAATCTATTATTATATTGTTTTAAAAACCCATTATTTAAACAAATATATACAACTAAACAATATACTTTATCTAATAATTTATCTGTCTATTCAACCTTAAAATCATATAGTGGTAGTGGCATTAATACTTCAAGAATCTTAGGTAGTAAAACAGGTTTTACTTTACAAGCTGGAGTATGTATTAGTGCATTATTTACTTCTAATGCTCATGATTATTTAATTGTCTTATTAAATGCTGAAAGAATAGATAATAAATCTTATAATGTAATTGATGCTTTATCTTTAATAGATTTTATTGATAATAATTATAATAATATCGCTATTGTTAAAAAAAATGATGTTATTAAAACTATTAAAGTAAAATATGGTGATTCTGATACTTATGAGATTAAAGCTAATGAAGATATCAAATTATATTTACCAAGTGATTATGATAAGAGTTTAGTTAAAATAGATTATGAAGGAGCAGATACTATATCTTATAAAAATAAAAAGAATGAAGTCTTAGGAACAGTTAAATATTATTATGATAATAATCTATTAAAAACTGAAGAAATAAAATTACAAAATGATATAAACTTTAATATTGTATCTTTTCTTAAAGATAATATAATTCCAATAGTGACAATAATCTTAATAATTATTATAATATTTATAGGTATTGGTAAAATATGTACGAGAAAGAAATTAGAAAGGTAGATAAATATGTTTAGTAAGAAAATTAAAAAAGTAATTAATATTGAAGGAATGCATTGTAATCATTGTGTTAAAAAAGTAACTGAAGCTTTAGAAAGTATTGATGGTGTCTCTAAAGTAAAAGTTAATCTAGCTAAAAAAGAAGCTGTAATTACTTCTGAAAAAGAAATAGATGATCAAATAATTAATTCTAAGATTGATGAATTAGGTTTTAAAGTAGTAAGTTAGTTTGTCAAATATCGTAAATATATTTCTAAAAGAATTACTCTAATTGCAAATAAAAATAATATTAATTATAATGAGAATAGAGGTTGGTAAGTATGAATAATAATGAATATAATAATCAATATTATAATAATCAAAATAATAACGGCGATTATTATAATAACAATAATGGTGAATATTATAACAATAATAATATGAACTATAATAACAATAACGGCTATTATAACAATAATATTCCAGAATATTATAATAACAATAATAATCAAAGTCCTAAGAAGGGTTTTAATTTTGGTGTCTTCTTCTGTATTATCATAATTATCGGTTTATGTGGTTATATAGCTTATGATAAAGGAGTATTTGATTCTTTTAAAAAGACAGAAAATAATACAGTGAATAAAAATGAATCATCTAATGAAAATGAAAACAAAGAAGAAGAAAAAGAAGAAACTCCTAAAGCAGATTTAAATTTATCTTTTGATTTAAGTAAATGTAGTACTTGTGATACTAATTATAATTATCATTTATCTTCTAATAATGGTAATTTAGCTTCTGCTACTTTAGATGATACTGATCATAAGAAAGTTATTGTTACAATTAATTATGATCCTATAGTAAGTTTTATTGGTGATGAAGTAAAAGAAAAAGGTTCTAAAGAATATAATTTATCATTTACTAAAAATGTAACTGATATTGTCTATAGTGATTATGGTTTAGATACCACATATGGTACTTTATTATATTTATTTGAAGACGGTACTGTTGAATATACTCCAATAATTGATGCTGCTGTTAAAGGCGAAATAAAATCATATGGTCAAGTATCGGGTTTAACTAATATTGTTAAATTCTATACTGGTGTTTCTGCTTCAAGTAAAGGTGAAGTTGGATCTTTCTATACCACACTAGCTCAAAGTAGTGATGGAACTTTATATGATGTTATGAGACCTCTAAGTACTAATGGTAACTATTCATATAGTGGTTAAAATATTTAAGTAAGGTTAATCCTTACTTTTTATTTATTATAAAATATATTAATAATAAAACTTGATTATTATGATATAATTAACTAGGTGATAAAAATGCTAGAAATCTTAAAAGCTATATTATTCGGGGTAGTAGAAGGTATAACTGAATGGTTACCTATCTCATCAACTGGTCATATGATTTTATTAAATGAATTTATTAATTTAAATGTCTCTGATGAATTTTATAAATTATTTGAAGTAGTTATTCAATTAGGAGCTATCTTAGCTGTTGTTATAATGTATTTTAAAGTAATATGTCCTTTTGGCTTTGGTAAAGATAAAAAAGAAAGAATAAGTACCTGGAATTTATGGGGTAAAATCTTAGTTGCTTGTATACCAGCTGCTATTATTGGTATTCTATTTGATGATTGGTTAGATGAACATTTATATAATAGTATTGTTGTATCCCTAATGTTAATTATCTATGGTATAGCTTTTATTATTATTGAAAGTAAAGGTTTAGGTAGTGGTAAAACTAAAGAATTAAATGATATTACTTATAAGCAAGCTTTAGGTATTGGTGGTTTTCAATTATTATCTTTAATTCCCGGAACATCTCGTAGTGGCGCAACTATCATAGGTGGTCTTATTTTAGGACTAAAAAGAAGTGTTGCTGCAGAATTTACTTTCTTCTTAGCGATACCTGTTATGGCCGGCGCATCATTCTTAAAACTGGTTAAATATGTTCTAGAAGTCGGCTTTACTTTTACCACCAGTGAATTACTTATCTTAGGAGTAGGTTGTTTAGTGGCTTTCTTAGTCAGTCTTCTAATTATTAAATTCTTAATTAACTATATTCGTAAACATGACTTTAAAGTCTTTGGTTGGTATCGTATTGCTTTAGGTATTATCGTTTTATTATATTTCTTAATCTTTATGAAGTAGAGTAATCTACTTCCTTTTATGTTATAATTTAATACGTAAGAGGTGTCTTATGATTCCAGAATTTTTAAATAATTTATTAAACAAATATTATGAACCTGAAATAGTTAATGAAATAATCGTCGGTTATCAAAAGAAATATGTTAGTTTACGAATTAATACACTTAAAACAACATATGAAGAAGTTATAAGTATCTTAGATAATAACCAAATCTTATATGAACAAGTACCTTGGTATAATAATGCTTTAATCATAACTAATGTTAATGAAGATATAATAAGATCTTTAACCATCTATAATGAAGGTAAAATATATTTACAAAGTTTATCATCTATGTTACCACCTTTATATTTAAATCCTAAAGAAAATGAACTAATCTTAGATATGGCTGCCGCCCCAGGTGGTAAGACTACTGAAATAGCTACTATAACTAATAATAAAGCTATGATAACAGCTATTGAAAAGAATAAAATAAGAGCGGAAAAACTAAAATATAACCTAGAACTTCAAGGTGCTAAAAAAGTCTCTGTCTTAACTATTGATTCACGTAATTTAGATGAATACTTTATGTTTGATAAAATCCTTTTAGATGCTCCATGTAGTGGTAGTGGAACTTTAATAACTAATAATATTAATGAAAAATATTTTAATCTTGATTTAATAAATAATTCTTCTAAAACCCAAATATCTTTATTAGAAGAAGCTATTAAACATTTAAAAGTAAATGGTGAATTAATATATTCTACCTGTAGTATTTTAAAAAGTGAAAATGAAGAAGTAATTAATTATATCTTAAACAAGTATCCTAATCTTCAACTAGTTAAATTAAATCTTTTAAATGATACTTCTATACCATTATTACCATCTACTTTAAATGAAGTAATTACGGTAATGCCTACTAAATACTATGAAGGATTCTTTATTGCTAAACTAGTTAAAACAAAATAAATTCTAGAAATATCTAGAATTTTTTTCTTTATAAAAAAAGGAAATAAATTATTTATCTTTAATATATAGGGTAGAAGGAGGTAATTTATTTGTCTACAGAAATCTTTATTTCTTTAACAAATGATACCTTATTTAAAACCTTATGGTTAAATGGTAGTCATGAAACAAAAAGTTATTTAAATCGCATCTTTAGTTATCTTTTAAATATTAATATTAAAGACTATTATTTAGAAATTAACGAATTACCAGAAGAACAAATAAGTAGTATTCATAATCGTGTCGATATTTTATTAGTATCTAAAGATAATAAAACTAAAATAAATATTGAATTAAATCCTCAATATAATAAGTATTTAAGGAATCGAAATGAATCTTATTTATATCGTTTAGCCGGTGATTTCTATGCTGGTAAAAGAGATATCAAGTATCAAGATCCAATCGATGTTCGGCAAATTAATCTAAATAACTTTATTTCTCGTGATAATAAAGATATAGGAATTATTGAATATATAATGAGTAATCATAAGTATAAATTAGTTTTAAATAGTATTAAGATTATTGATATTTATTTACCAGTAGTAATTAATCCATGTTATAATATAGATGAAGAAATAAAGTTAGATTTTAAGATGTTTAAAGCTCAAAGTTTTAAAGAAATGGAAGAAATTGCTAAAGGTAATAAGGAAAGGATGGCAGTTATGAGAGATATTAAAGATATTATTGCAGAGAATAATCGTTTAATAAGAGAATACGAAGAAAGAGAATATCAAAAAGCAGTTGAGGAATACAATTTGGAAGAAGCGAAGAAAAAAGGTCTTAAAGAAGGTAAAGAATTAGGTATCAAAAAAGGCGAAAGCAATCTAATAAGTAAACTATTATCAAGTGGAATGAGCAAAGAAGAAATATCTAGAAGACTTGATATACCAATAAATCAAATTAATACATAATAAAAGGAATACATTTAAGTATTCCTCTTTTTTATAGCCAAACACCATATGTAATAGCCGCCATTGCAAGTAACAATCCAACTACATAAAATACTTTAACTATATCTGATTCGTTCCAACCAAGTTGTTCAAAATGATGATGTAATGGTGCCATTCTAAATATACGTTTTTTAAAATAAATAATTGAAATCATTTGGATTAAAGATGATAATGTTTCTACAACGAATACACCACCAACTAATGCTAATGAAAGCTCATGCTTAGTTAAGATAGCTGTTGCTGCTAAAGCACCACCTAATGCCAATGAACCAGTATCTCCCATAAATACTTTAGCCGGATGAGAATTAAAGAATAAGAAACCTAATAGAGTACCAACTAAGACAAAGCAGAAGATTGCAACTTCTTGATTACCAATCATCCATTTAGCATTCATTGCAAGCATTCCATATGCTAAAAAAGCAATTGCTGATAAACCAGCTGCTAAGCCATCTAAACCATCCGTTATATTAACTGCATTAGATGTCCCAACTAATAAGAATAAAATAAATAATCCATAAAACCATCGTAAATCAAGATCTAAACCAATAGCAGATATTTCCAAAGTAGGAGAACCACCATTAGTAATATAAATATAGAAGAATATTAAAGCAATTGCTGTTTGACATAATAATTTAAACAAAATACTTAATCCTTCATTATTATGAAACTTTAATTTTACATAGTCATCAGCAAAACCTAAAGCTCCATAACAAGCAAATACTATTAAAATAATCTGTAAGTTATATGATAAATCAATACTACCTTTAAATTTTAAAAGTAATAATGTAATAATTGTTGGAATGATAAATATTATTCCTCCTAAAGTCGGAGTACCATTCTTTTTTAAATGTCTTTCGCCAATCGTTGTACTAACATTTTGGCCAATTTTTAATCTTTTTAATATAGGTATTAATACCAGTCCAGCAATAATTGATAGAATAAATCCCAGCATCATCGCCATTGCTGCCTTTGCTAAAACAAGCATAAAAACACCTCTTTCTATCAAAAATTATACTACAAAACCTATTATTTAAGTTAATCAATGTACCAAATTGACATATTTATATACAAATTAACCTAACATTATTTTTATTGTTCCATTTTCTTTCATATATATGTCAGGTTCTGGCTCTTGATATATTATTTTATCGCCACTACCATTATATTCGACTTTAAAACCTTTAAGTAGGGAAGTAGCTTCTTTTTTCGTTAAATTGATAACATTAGGAGCTTTAACATATTTCGTATCTAACCAAGTATATTCTCTAGGTGTTACTTCACTAGAAGGCTTAATATTTTTAATACTGATAATATTTTCCATAATTCCTTTTGCTATTGGAGCTGAAACTGTTCCACCATATTGTGTTATTCCTTTAGGATTATCAATGGCTACATAAACAACATAATCAGGTTTATCAGCGGGAAAAAATCCCATAAAAGATACAATATAATTACCCGTCATATAAACTCCATTATTTACTTTTTGAGCTGTACCTGTTTTACCACCAACGCGATAATTCTCAATATAAGCATTTTTACCAGTTCCGTTTGCCACAACACTTTCTAAAGTATATCTAACTAACTTAGATGTTTCTTCACTAATTACTTGTCTTACTTTAGTTGTTTTATTTTCTAAAATAATATCTTTTGTTTCTGGTTCTGTAATATATTTAACGACATAAGGTTTATTTAAAATGCCACCATTTATTGCTGCTGAAACACCCGTAACTTGTTGAATAGGGGTAACACTTATTCCTTGTCCAAAAGAAATAGTTGCTTGTTCAACAGGTCCAATATTTTTTAAATTAAACATAATCCCTTTACTTTCACCATTTAAATCAATCCCTGTTTTATCCATAAAGCCAAAATTTTTAACATAATTATATAATCTTTCTGTTCCAAGTCTTTGACCCATTACAACAAAACCCGGATTACAAGAATTTTCGACTACTTGTAGGAAAGTTTCAGCTCCATGACCTCCAGCTTTCCAACACTTAATTCTTGCTCCCTCAACATTTATACCACCACCATCAAAATAAGTATCAGTAAATAAATTAACGGTCTTTTCTTCTAAAGAAGCAGCTAAAGTCAGTATTTTAAAAGTTGAACCAGGTTCATAATTCTTCCAAATCGGTAAATTACGATTAATCGTTTCTAAATCATAATCTTGATAATTATTGGCATCAAAAGTTGGTCTTGAACCCATTGCTAAAACTTCTCCCGTATTTGGATCCATTACAATTGCTAAAGCTGATTCTGGATTATATTTACTAGTTGCATTAGCTAACTCTTTTTCTAATGCCAGTTGTATATCTATATCAATTGTTAAAGTAATATCCATTCCATCTTGCGCTTGTTCATATATTTCTAAATTATTTAATCGATTACCTTTGCCATCTGAAGTATATTTAATTGAACCATCTTTACCTGTTAAATATTCATCATACTTTAATTCTAGTCCGGATAAACCTTGATTATCGATTCCTACATAACCTAAGACATGTGCTAGTACTTCATTATATGGATAATACCTTTTAGCTTCTTTCATTAAATATAAACCATCTATATTAAGATCATTTATCTTATCAGCTGTTTCACTATCTAATTGTCTTCCTTCCGGATTAACTTTTTCTAAAGACGTTCTTTTAGTTAAATGCTTTAATATATCATCATAATTAGCATTTAATATTTCACTTAGTTTCTTAGCTGTACCTTCTTTATCTTTAATTTGATTAGGTACTGCATATAAAGTCGTCGTAGTAATATTAGTAGCTAAGACTTTACCATTACGATCTAGAATATTACCTCGATTAGCTGTAATCGGTAAATTCCTATGCCATAATGAATTAGCTAAATTATTTAATTTATTATAACTAAAAACTTGTATCCAAAATATTCTTATTAAAATAATTAATAAAATTATGAATACGCCCAATAAAACAATCTTTATTCTTAATTGTTTATCTTTAATAAACATATAATCACCACTAAATAATATGTTTTATTTATTATTTAAATACTTATCTCGTAACATTGCATTAATAATTAATATTTGTTAAAATTATTTAAGAATAAGGGAAGTGATGATATGAAGAAATTACTATTTATTTTAATTTTTTTCTTTATCTTATTATTTCCGGTTAACGCTAAACAATTACCAGTCGATGTTACAGCTGATGCTGTTGTTTTAATGAATGCTGATACTAAGCAGATTATTTATGAAAAGAATCCTGATAAAAAAGAAATACTTGCTAGTTTAACTAAACTTATGACAGCTTATACAGCGATGGATCATATTAAAAATTTAGATCAAAAAATAACGATTAAATATGCTGATATTTATAATTTGTGGGGCTATACTATATGTGGTTTAGAAGAGGGCGATAAAGTATCATATCGTGATTTATTATATGGTGCTTTATTAAAATCTGGTGCTGATGCCGCTTTAGCTTTAGCTAACCATGTTGGTGGTAATGAAGAAAATTTTGTTAAAATGATGAATCAAGAAGCTCAAAAGTTAGGAATGATTAATTCTCATTTTGCTGATTCATATGGTGGCGATGAAGGCAATGTCTCTACTGCTCGTGAAATGGCTTTATTTTTAAAGAAAGCTCTAGAAAACAAAGATTTTAAAAAAATATTTAGTACTAATCGTTATAAAATGACTAATGATCTAGAAGTAATTAATTACACAGGATCAATTGAAGTCTTTCATGGCTTAGATACAACTCTTTTAACCGGTAACAAATCTGGTTTTACATTACCAGCCGGTTTACTTTTAGCTTCTACAGCTACTATTAATAATATTAATTATATTTTAATTGTTTGTAAGTCCGAAGTTAATTCATATTATAGTACAGCTATCTTAGAAACTCATAAAATATATGATTATGTTAGTACTCAAAAACTTATTGAAAAAACGATTATTCCCAAAGGGACGATTTTAAAAACCATTAATGTTGAAGGGGGAACAACTAGTGAATATGTTGTTGATGCAACTGAAGATATCAAAGCTACTATCTTAGAATCAGATGCCTCTAAAATAACTTATGACTATAATATAACTGATACCATAACTACTGATAATAAAATAGGGGATAATCTAGGCTATATCGATATCTTAGTCGATGGTGATATTATTTATACCTATAATATCTATTTAAATGATAATATCTTTCATGAAGATGAATCTCACTTTGCTATTTTAATTATCATTGGTCTAGCTTTTCTAATTATTATTTTATTTAGTGTTAATATTCTTAACAAACCTAAATCATCTAAAAAGTAATATGTAAAACATATTATTTTTTTTCTTCTTAAATAATATTATTTAATAGGTGATTTAATGAAAATTGATAAAGTTTTATTATTTTCCACTATTATTTTAGTCTTATTTGGTATTTTAATGGTTTATTCTTCCAGTAATATTTGGGCCTTATATAAGTATCATGATGCTTATAAGTATGTTAAATCTCAATTTATCTTTTTTCTTATCGGTTTATTTTTAATTTATCTACTTATTAAGATCAATCCTAATATATATGAAAAATATGCTAATAAAATCTTATTTTTATGTTTTATTTTATTAGTTTTAGTTTTAATACCTGGAATAGGTAAAGTAAGAAATGGTTCACGTAGTTGGTTTGGCCTAGGTCCTTTAGGTATTCAACCTTCAGAATTTTCTAAATTAGGTTTAATAATTTATACTTCTAAATATCTAGCTCATAATAATAAAAATATTAAAGATATCAAAAAAGGTTTATTACCATTATTTCTTATTATTTGTTTATTCTTTCTTTTAATTATGTTAGAACCAGATTTTGGTACCGCAATGGTCATTATCTTAACTCTAATCGGTCTTATATATATTTCTGGTCCTAAATTAGGTTTCTTTATTAAAATAGGACTTATTGGTTTAATAGGAATTGTTATCTTAATTGCTATTGCTCCATATCGTTTACAAAGAATTATTTCTTATCTAAATCCTTGGAGTGATCCACTAGGCGCTGGTTTTCAAATTATTCAAAGTTTATATGCTATCGGTCCATCAAGTCTACTTGGTCAAGGTTTTGGTAATTCCATTCAAAAAAACTTCTATCTTCCCGAACCCCAAACTGATTTTATCTTTAGTATTATCGCTGAAGAATTTGGCTTTCTTGGTGTTTTATTTGTTATTTCTTTATTTTTTATTATCTTTTATCGCTCTATTAAAATTGCTTTAAATGAAAATAATCTCTTTAAAAAATATTTAGTCTTTGGTTTATCATTTGGCCTTATCTTACAAGTAATCTTAAATATCTTAGTTGTTACCGGTACAATACCGACAACGGGAATTACCTGTGTCTTCTTATCTTATGGTGGTAGTAGTTTACTTGTAAGTATGATATCGATTGGTCTTATTTTAGCTGTTAGTAATAAAGAAAAAATGATAAAATAATAAAGAAAAGGAGTAATCAAAATGAAATTAACTTTAGCCAGTACCTCAAAATATAAAAGAAGTATCTTAGATCGTGTAATGTTAAAACACGATAGTATTAGACCAATATGTGATGAAATATCAACTAAAAAAGATCCATATGAATACTGTATGGATATTGCTAAACAAAAAGTATTAAGTATTGAAAACGAAGTCCAAGAAGGAATTATTATTGCTTTAGATTGTATAGTCCTAATCGATAATAAAGTATGTGAAAAACCTAAAAATCTTGAAGAAGCTAAAAGTAATCTAAAATTATGTTCTCAAAGTAACTCTAAAGTTATAACTGGTATTGCTCTTAAAAATCAAGAAACTAATGAACTTATTACTGACTATCAAGAATCAATCGTCTACTTTAAACCAATTACTGATGAAGACATTGATTTTTATCTAGCTCATGAAGAAGGTATATTAGAATCATCTGGTTTTATTATTGAAAATATCGCCTCTAATTTTATCGATCATATCGATGGTAGTTTTTATAATGTTTTAGGTGTACCAGTTGAAAAAATATATGAATTATTAAATCAAATGAATATCTATTTAAAAGATATTAATTAATAAGATAGTGAGCAAAATTTGACTAATCCCCCTTTCTATAGTAGAATTAACCCTACAGAAAAGGGAGTAGTTCTCGTATAATACGATATAATTCGTCACTTCGACATTGTCCGGATTATATTTAAATGAACAAGACTTTTATGATAAGTAAAAGTCTTGTTTTTTTTGTCCCCAAAAAAATTTCTTTCTTAACATTTAAGTCGCAACTTTTCTGAAAAGTAGAAAAGGAAGTGTTTTAAATGACAGAAAAAGTAATTTTAAAAAGTGCTCATCCAGAAGAATATGGGGATCTAGAAATTGAATGTCGTATTATCCCTAATGAAGAAATAGGTGCTTATCTTGCGACAATAAGCGAAGATAAAAAACATGTCGCATATAAAAAGGGGAAAGTAAGCGCTCGTCTAGGAAAGGTTGGCGAAGTTATTCATACGGTTTTAAAAACAACTATTGAAGGTCGTGAATATATCTTAAGTGAAGAAACAGCTACAGTTAGTGAAAGACCACAAGAAGATGGCACATTAATGCCAGATGTTGTTGTAACTAATACTTCAAGTACTTCAAATGAAGAATACGTTGTTAAAGCTGCTAAATTTGCTAAGATGTATTATAAAGATGGCGAAGAATATGTTCCTGAAGCTGAACCTCGTTTACTAACTGAAGTCCCAGAAAACTTAATTATTATTACTAGTTGGGGTGCTAAAGCCGTTTGCTTAAAAGGAAGCTTTATTGTAACTTATAATGCTAGTACTAATGATTATAATACTCTTGAAAGAGGCGCTTACTTATCAACTTATGCTAAAGTTAACGACGAGCAAAAACTAATCTTATCATAAGTTAAAAGGAATTAGGTTTATGCCTAATTTTTTTAATGCTTAAAAATCACTAAAAAATTTGACAACTACCAACTCTAATGCTAGAATTTTAGCTATAAACGGAGGGTTTATAATGGGAATTAAAAAATTTAAAGAAAATGCATCTAAAAATAGTGTTTTAACTGGCGCTGCTAAAATTGCTACCGCAACTACTTTAATTGCTGCTTTAATGGTTGGTGCTCCAACAGTTGCTTATGCTGATGTTCCTGCTAGTGATATTATTGCTGATGCTGACGCTTGGGGAGATAGAGCTGCTATTAAAGCCCAAGATGGTACTGATGTAAGAAATTATTTCGAAGGTTACAACAAATATAGTGAATCATATGTAACCGATGAAGAAATTAGAAAGGCTATTGAATTATCAACTGCATTAAATACTTATTATTTATCACCACTATATTACACTAATACAACTAAAGAAGAAGTTTTATCTTTAGATGTAGATGACTTATATAGTGATTATACTTATGCTGTTAGTAGAGATCGTAGTAGAGAATTCCTTGATAATAACTTAAGTAACAAACCAGCTATTGATGCTTATACTTTATTTGCTTGTGGTACAGTATCAAGAAATCTTAAAAATGGTTTAGCTTCTACCGTATATGGTATTATTGTTAGTGAATATGGTAATGCTGCTTCATATCCTAATATCGTTATAAATAGTAATGAAGCTTATGCTATCTTTACTATTAATGGTACTATTCAAAAAGTTAATTTATATGGTGATTTAGTTGATAGTATTAAAGCAAGTTGTGTATCATTAGATACTAGATATAATACTGGTTTAAATAACTTATCTGGTTATAGTAACACATATGAAAACTCATTTGCTTATAATGGAGTAGATACTTATACTGGTGAATCTGTATGGTTATCATTTCCTGATGACGAACGTAAATCAGACTTAACTACCGCTTTAGATCTTAGTTCAGTAATGACTGATGCCAATAACTATGAAACTTCTATTGACGCTCCATCAAGTGCCACAGCTTTATCTGATTACGAAAAAGAAGAATTAAGAAAAATGGGTTATAGCTATGATTCATTAAGATATGCTACTGAAAGAAATGCTTATTTAAGTACATCTCCAAGATTACAATATAAATAATTGAATTATTAAATTTAATATTGTATTATATTAATTAAGGAAGTGATGAATATGTTAATAAATATTTCTTTAATATCTTCATCATTACTTATATTTTAAGACTTATTATCTTTATTGGTAATAAGTCTTTTTTTGGAGGAATAAAATGAAATATAAAAGAATATTATTAAAACTAAGTGGTGAATCTTTAGCTGGTACTAAACAAACTGGTATTGACTTTGAAAAAGTCTTAGATATCTGTCGTGAAATAAAAGAAATAACTACTTTAGGTGTTGAAGTTGGTATCGTTGTTGGTGGTGGTAATTTCTGGCGTGGTAGAAGTAACCAACAAATGGATCGTTGTACTTCTGATTATATTGGTATGTTAGGAACAACAATGAATGCTTTAGCTCTAGGTGATGCCTTTAAACAACTAGATGTAGAAGTAAGAGTTCAAACCGGTGTTGAAATGCGTCAGATAGCTGAATATTATATTAAAGATCGTGCGATTAAACATCTAAGTAATCATCGTGTAGTTGTCTTTGGCTGTGGTACAGGTTCACCATTCTTTAGTACTGATACAGCGGCTGCCTTACGTGCTGCTGAAATAAACGCTGATGCACTACTTAAAGCTACTAATGTTGATGGTATTTATGATAAAGATCCAAAGAAACATGAAGATGCTAAAAAAATAAAAGAAATAACTTACTTAGAAGTTTTAAACCAAAAACTAAATGTTATGGATACAACCGCGACATCACTATGTATGGATAATAATATTCCTATAATCGTTTTTGATATAAATACCAAAGGAAATCTAAAAAAAGTTATTAAAGGAGAAAAAATAGGTACAATCGTAACTAATAAAGAGAAGTAAATACTTCTTTTTTTGATTAAATATGATAAAATAGAAGAGATAGGGTGGTAAGTATGCTTAGAATAGATAATATAAAAGTCTATCGTGATTTAGATGACAATGAATTTATTAGAAGAACATTACTTAAAAACTGGATTGAATTAGAAGATGTCATAAGTGCTAATATCTCTCGTAAATCTATTGATGCTCGTGATAAAAAGAATGTTCACTATACTTATGCTATTGATTTTGTCGTTAAAGATGAAACTAAGTATCCTAAATTTAAACATATTGATTACCCAGAAGAAGAAAAGATTACTAAAAGAAGAAAATCTAATTATAAACCAATTATTGTTGGTTCAGGCCCAGCTGGTTTATTCTGTGCTTTAACATTAGTTGATAATGGTTATGAACCAATCATAATAGAACAAGGCTCTAAAGTTGATGAACGTATGAAATACGTTAATGAATATCGTGAAACAGGTAAGATAAATGAATTATGTAATGTTCAATTTGGTGAAGGTGGTGCTGGAACATTTTCTGATGGTAAATTAACTACCGGTATTAGTTCACCATATATAAAAAAAGTTCTAAATTATTTTCATGAATTCGGTGCTCCTAAAGAGATTTTATATTCCAATAAACCTCATATTGGTACTGATAACTTAGTTGAAATATTAAAAAATATCAGAAAATATATTGAATCTAAAGGTGGTAAATACTACTTTAATAATAAGTTAACTAATATTCAAAAAGGTGAAAACTTAATTAAAGTAATCTGTAATAAAAATGAATTCATAACTGATACTTTAGTTTTAGCTATTGGTCATAGTGCCAGAGATACTTATAAAATGTTATTAGAAAATAAATTAAATATAGAAAGAAAAAATTTCTCTGTTGGTGTTCGTATTGAACATAAACAAGCTTTTATAAATGAAGCTCAATATGGTACAATGACTGAACTTAAATTACCACCAGCTGAATATAAATTTGTTTATCATGGACCAAAAAGAAGTTGTTATACATTCTGTATGTGTCCTGGTGGTGAAGTAATTGCTTCAGCATCAACTAACGAATCAATCGTTACTAATGGTATGTCTACTTATAAAAGAGATAAAGAAAATGCTAATAGTGCTCTATTAGTCAATGTTATGACGACTGATTTTAAAGGTAAAGATCCATTAGCAGGTATGTATTTCCAAGAAGAATTAGAACATAAAGCTTATATCTTAGGTGGTTCTAATAATAATGCTCCAGTTCAAAGAGTAGAAGACTTCTTAAATAATGTACCTAGTACGAAAATAGGTAGTGTAATTCCTTCATACAAACCAGGATATACATTATGTAATTTAAATGATATCTTACCCGAGTTTATCTCTAGTACTTTAAAAGAAGGTATCATATCATTTGATAAAAAATTAAAAGGCTTTGCTGATCCAGATGCTATTTTAACGGGTGTTGAAACCAGATCATCTTCTCCAGTAACCATCGTTAGAAATGAAGAATTAATGTCTAATGTTGAAGGTATTTATCCATGTGGTGAAGGAGCAGGTTATGCTGGAGGTATTACATCAGCAGCCGTCGACGGCATTAAAGTAGCTATAAAAATAATTGAAAAAGCTTGAAAAAATTGCTAAATAATGGAAATTAAGATAAAATAAAAAACAACTTAGGGGGCTTACTATGGAAAAACAAGATTTAATAAATTTAAAGAGTAAAATAGCAGAATTATCAGAAAAAGAAGAAAATTTAAGAAATTTATATTCAAGACAATTAGCCAATGGCGAATTACAAGGACCTCCAGTTGGATATCCTAGCCTTGATAAAATATGGTTAAAATGGTATAACGAAGAACAAATATCATTCCAAGTACCTAAAAAAAAGATTTATGATGTAGTTTACGATAGTAACAAAGAACACTTAGATGAAATCGCTTTAGAATACTATGGCAAAAATATAACTTATCGCGAATTATTTACTAACATAGATCGTTTAGCTGCTGCCTTTAAAGCTAATGGTGTTAAAAAAGGTGAGATTGTAACAGTTGGTATGTTAACAACACCTGAATCATTATATGTAATGTTAGCTCTAAACAAAATTGGTGCAATTTCAAGTATGATTGATCCAAGAAGTAATGTTGAAGGATTGCATAAATATTTAACCGACAATGGTTCAAATATAGTTATTATTACCGACTTATTTGGTGGTAAATTCAAAAAAGCATGTGAGGGGACTAAAACTACTAAGATAATTTCTACATCTTTATTAGATTCAGTTAAGAATTGGCCACTTAATAGTGAGAGATTAATAAAACTTTACGAAAAACTTAATATCACTAAAAAAGTTGATAATAGTTTTACCACTCGTTATACAGATTTCGTTGCTAGTGGCAAAGATTATCACGGAAAACTTGATAGTGAATACATTGAAGATAGCCCAGCATTAATTGTTCACAGTGGCGGAACTACTGGATTTCCTAAAGCTGTAGTGATGAGTGATAAAGCAGTATTATCTTCAGTATATCAAGGAATAAATTCTGGAATAAAATTCAAACGTGGTGAAACTTGGTTAGGAATCATGCCATTATTTATTATCTATGGTGCAAGTACAGGAACATTACTTCCATTAATTAGAGGAATAACTATTAATCTTGTTCCATTATTTGATCCTAAAAAATTACCAAAACTTCTTATAAAGAAAAAACCAATTCATATGACATTAGCACCATCTCATTTTGAGAACCTAATATATAGTAAAAAACTAGCTAATGAAGACTTATCATATATTGTCGCTCCAACTGTTGGTGGCGATTCAATGGATACTAAATTAGAAGAAAAATCAAATGAATGGTTAAGAAAACATGGTTGTATATACAAAGTTGCTAAAGGATATGGTTCATCAGAAACATGTTCAGGCGTAACTGTTAACGTTTCTAACGAATGTAATAAAATCGGTAGTGTTGGAATTCCGTTACCTCTAACTACAGTTGCTATTTTTAACCCAAATTCCGAAGAAGAATTAACTTATGGAGAAATTGGTGAAGTATGCGTTCAAGGTCCAACAGCAATGAGTGAATACCTTAATAGTCCTAAAGAAACTGAACAAGTATTAAAAACTCATTCTGATGGTAAAACATGGGTTCATACCGGTGATTTAGGATACATCACTAGGGATGGATTTATCTACATAACAGACCGAATCAAAAGAATGATTATTAATTATGGAGGATTCAAAATCCTACCATCATATGTTGAATCTATTTTAAACAATTTCCCTGCAATAGAAAAAAGTGTTGTTATCGGTGTTAAAGATGAATTGCATGCTCAAGGTGAAGTTCCTGTAGCTTGTATCACTCTAAAAGATCCGTCAGCTAAATTATCTATAGAGGAAATTAAAAAATATTGTAAGCAATATATTAAAGATGAACATCAAATTCCAATTGATTTTGTTATCTTAGATGAAATTCCTTATATTCCAACTAATGGAAAAATAGATATTAAAGAATTAAAAAGAATAGTTAATGAATCACAACATAAAGAGCAACCAGAAAAGAAATTATATCAAAAGGTTATGAAAAAGGTATTACATAAGTAATACTTTTTTTTAATATTATGATATAATATACACATACGATAGGGGTAATTAATATGATGATAGCCATTAGTTTTGAAATCTGTTCTTTTTTATTTATTTTTTTAGCATCATGTTTTTATTTTTCTAAAGAAAGAGTCGAATCAAAAGAAAATAAGATATATACAATAATTGTTTTTTGTACTTTCTTTGCTTTAATTGTGGAATTTCTTTGCGTGTCATCATCATTTGAAAACCTTAGTACAAACAGTCTTTATATATATATTATTTCTAGATTAATGTTGATTTCCATCTTTTGGTGGGGTGCTTTCTTCCTTGTTTATTTTTATAATATTACAATTGGTGAAAATAAAAAATTCCCTAAAGGTATCTTTATCTGGTATCTTTTAATTATTACAGTAGTATTGTTATTAGCACCATTAGATTTCTATTACGATGGTGAAATGGCCTTTTCATACGGCTTAGCAGTAAACTTATTATACATAATAAGTGGTGTTGAACTAATACTTGATGTTATCTTTATGGCAAAGAAATTTAAAAGCATTGATAAGAAAAAAGCTATTCCTCTTGTTTCGTTAATTGTTCTAATGACTTTATCTATAATTATTAGAGCTATTTTCCCAGGCATAAATCTAATAGCAACATCATTTGCTTTAGTTGTCTTTATCATGTACTTCACGATTGAAAACCCCGATGTTAAAATGCTTGAACAAGTATCAATCGCTAAAGAAAATGCCGAAAAAGCTAACCATGCTAAAACTGACTTCTTATCAAACATGTCTCATGAAATAAGAACACCATTAAATGCGATAGTTGGTTTTAGTGAATCTTTAAAAGAAGATAATCTACCAAGTAGTGCTAAAGAAAAAGTTGATGATATTATCATGGCTTCAAATAATTTACTTGAAATCGTTAATGGTATCTTAGATATTTCTAAAATCGAAGCTAATAAATTAGAAATAATTAATAAAGAATATGATATTAAAGCCATCTTAGATGAATTAGTTGCCTTAACTCAAGCTAGAATAGGTGATAAAGGCTTAGATTTTAGAGTTAATATTGATAAGTCTATTCCTCGTATTTTATATGGAGATTCATCTCGTTTAAAACAAATCTATCTAAATATTTTAACTAATGCTGTTAAATATACTAAAGAAGGTTATATTGATTTTACTGTTTCTACCGTTATTAAAGAAAATGTCTGTCGTTTAATCGTTTCCGTTGAAGATAGTGGAATGGGTATTAAAAATGAAAATATCGATAAAATATTTTCTAAATTTGAAAGACTTGATGTTGAAAAACAACAAACTATCGAAGGTACAGGTTTAGGTCTTGCTATCACCAAAAAACTTGTCGATTTAATGCATGGCAAAATTGTTGTTCAATCAGTTTATGGTCAAGGTTCCAAATTTACAGTATCTATTGATCAAAGAATTATTGCTGTTGAACCACCACAACAAAAAGAAACTATTATTTCTGATAGTAAAATGATTAATGCTAATGGCGCTCGTTTATTAATTGTTGATGATAACGAATTAAATATTAAAGTAGCAGTTACTTTACTTAAGAAATATAATTTTGATATTGATTCATGTACTAGCGGAGGTCTATGTCTAGAAAAAATTAATAAAGGCGAAAAATACGATATGATTCTTCTTGATGATATGATGCCTAAATTAAGTGGTAAAGAAACTCTTGAAAGACTAAAACAAATTAAAGATTTTAATACCCCAGTTATTGCTTTAACAGCTAATGCCATCTCTGGTATGAAAGAAGAATACTTAGAAGCTGGTTTTGATGATTACTTAGCCAAACCTATTGAAAAACCAGAATTAGAAAGAGTTATAAGACAATTCTTAAATAAGAAAAACAGTAATGCGACAAATACAACTCTAAAAAACGATATTACTTCTGTTATAAATACTAAAGTAATAGAACTTAGTAGTGATACTGCTTCTAAGAAAGTTTTACTTGTTAATGATAATAAAGAATTAACAAAAAAATTAGAAACTTTATTAATTGCTCATGATTATTCAGTCATTACTTTAAATAGTGGTATAAATGCTATTGAAAACGTAATTGATAATAAATATGATTTAATAATTATTAATAATAATCTTCAAGATATTAGTCCTAATGAATTAATGGAAAACATTACTTCCCTAGAAGGCTTTAATACCCCAGTCGTTTTACTTAAATCTAAAAAAGATAAAATAGCTAAAGAAATAATTATAGATAGTGGCTTTAAAGCTTATATAAATAGTGAAGCCGATGATGAAACAATCCTTAATATCTTAGAAAAAATATTGAATTAATAATTGTATTGTAATAAAATTAAGATAGGATATGGTGATAATATGAAAGATATCAGTTTCTTAAAAGAGAATGGTGTTGATGTTAATAGTAGTTTAGAATTATTTGGTGACATCGATACTTATAATGAAACATTAATTGAATTTAAAAATGGTATAGATGGTAAATTAGAACAAATCGATAAATTCTTTAAAGATCAAGATATGCCTAATTATGCTATTTATGTTCATTCTCTAAAAAGTGATTGTAAATACTTTGGATTCTTAAAGTTAGCTGAAATAGCTTATGAACATGAAATGAAAAGTAAAGCTAATGATTATGCATATGTTAAAGATAGTTATCCATCTTTATTAGAAGAAGCTGCTAATGTTAAAAAGATTGTTAATGAATACTTAGGTGGAACTGAATCTATATACCAGGATAAAGAAGTATCAAATAAAGATGTTATCTTAGTCGCAGATGATTCTGAAGTAATAAGAATCTTTGTTAAAAAAATCTTTAATGAAGAATATGAACTTGCTTTTGCTAAAGATGGTGAAGAAACTTTAAATATTATTAAATCTCATGAAAATGATGATCGTTTAAAAGCCATCTTATTAGATTTAAATATGCCTAAAGTCGATGGTTTTGCTGTTCTAGATTATATGAAAGAAAATAATCTATTAAGTAAAATGCCTGTTACAATAGTTAGTGGTGATTCATCAAGTGAAGCTATTAATAAAGCTTTCACTTATGAGATCGTAGATATGTTAAATAAACCATTTAGTGAAGCTAAAATAAAAGAAATAGTTGAAAAAACAATCAATAAAGAAAGCTAGTTTATCTAGCTTTTTTAATGGATATATTTGTTAATTAATATATTTAGTGTTAAAATAACTCTCTGTAAGGGGACATAATATGGCAACATTTATTCATGATATCAGTAAACTAATCAAAAAAGAAGATGAACAATTATTAGCAGAAATTACAAATTTATATGGTGATAAAATTTCTAACATTAATGACTTAACTGGTGGCGAAAAACCAACTATACTATTTTATTTTTTAGCTAGACACTTAAGGTATTTATTAGAAAACGAACCTGAATTAACTCTATCTAAAGAGGGTATTGAATTTCGTCGTAAAATAAATGTTTTATTAAAGAAAATTGGCAAACTCTTTTTAAAAAATCCGCAAATATTTGAAAATCGCCAAGAATTAATCAATCCTGGTTGTGAAAAGCCAGACTCTGAAATACTATTACCTAAGGAACCAGTTATTTGGATGGCCAACCATGCTTTTAAAGATGATACCTTAGCTACCATTTTAGCTGCAAAAAGACACGCCTATATTTTATTTGGTAGTTTACCACAATTCTATAATACCTTTGACGGTATAACTGCTTATCTTAATGGTGTTGCCATGACTAATCGAAAAGTAAAAAATAGTAGACATGCTTCACTTGATAAGGCTCAATTTTTAATAAATAATGGTGCTGATTTAATGATGTTTCCCGAAGGCGTTTGGAACAAAACTTCAGAAAGCTTAATCCTTCACTTATGGCCAGGTATTTATAGAACTTCCCAAGATACCGGCGCTAAAATAGTTCCTATCGTTCATTACTTAAAAGATATGGCTACACCTGGTAAAACTAATCCAATTCATACTGTAGTTGATGATCCAATTGATATCACTAATATGAGTGAAAAACAAGCTTTAGAATATCTAAGAGATGTCATGGCTACCTGGTTATATTTAATGATGGAAAAATATGGCAAGAGCACCAGAGAAGAATGTTTAAATGGCAGTTCTTATGACGAAGCATGGGAAAGAGAATTAATTAAAAGAGTCGCAACTACCGGTCGATATGATACCGAAATCGAATTTAGTGCTGATTATCGCCCTCGCGAAATTATTAATCCTGAGGATGTTTGGCAAGATATCGCATCCCTAGAACCAACTAAAGAAAATGTAGGTAGCGTAGTGTATGCTCAAAAACTAGTTCTCGCCAGAGAAAAACGTGATTTTCAACACCATTTTTAAGGCTTATAAAAGCCTTTTTTTCTTTGCTATTTTCTTATATAATGCTATAATTAAAATAGGGTGATGTATGATGGCAGGCATTCTTTTACCAGCTTGTTCAATCTTTTTTTCAACCTTGTTATGCATTGTATATTTTTCTAAAAAAAGAATAAATATTCCTGAAAATAAAGTTTATAATGTCATGTTAATAGCTAGCTTAATTGATAGTATTATAGTTACTATCTTACAAACTTTAGTTGTAATTAATAAAGTCAATGACTATCTTTTCTTAATTGTCTTACTCAATAAAATAGATTTTATATCTTTAATAACTATTTCCGCTTGTTTACTAATTTATTCTTTATTAATAACTGTTAAATTAAATGAAAATACTATGAAGAAACTTACCAGCCTTATTTATGTTATTGATATTATATCTTTTATTCTGATTTTACCTTTATCATTAGATGTTATTAAAGCTAATGATGTAACAACCATAACCGGTCTTTCCGCAACTGTTACCAATATAATCTGCGCTATCTTAATTATCATATCAATTTGTATTCCTTTATTTAATATAAAAAGAATTGATAAAAGACATATACCTATCTTTTCCATTCTTTTAATTGTTATTGTTCTACTATGTTTATATCAAATAAATCCTTATATAATAGTTATTTCTATTAGTATTACTTTTATTAATTATCTAATGTATTTTACTATGCAAAATCCCGATGTAAGGATGTTAGAACAAATATCTTTAGCTAAAGATCAAGCTGAAAAAGCTAATGCGGCGAAGACTGACTTTTTATCAAGTATGTCTCATGAAATAAGAACGCCGCTAAATGCTATAGTTGGCTTTAGTGAAGCGATTAAAGAAGAAGAGACTCTAGAAGCTGCCAAACAAGATGCTAAAGATATTATTTTAGCTTCCCAAAACTTATTAGATATCGTCAATGGTATTCTAGATATTTCTAAAATCGAAGCTAATAAAATGGAAATCGTTAATACCGAATATGATTTAACTGAAGAATGTCAATTACTAGCTAAATTAGTTAAACCACGTATTGGGGAAAAACCAATTGATTTAATTACCAATATTGCTCCAGATATTCCTAAAACTTTATATGGTGATAAATCTAAAGTTCGTGAAATAATTAGTAATCTTCTTACAAATGCCATTAAATATACCGAAAGTGGAACTATTGAATTTAATGTTAGTTGTATAAATAAAAACGATGAATGTTCTTTAGTTTTATCAGTAGAAGATACTGGCCGTGGTATTAAACCGGAAAAGATTGATAAATTATTTACTAAATTTGAAAGATTAGATGAAGATAGAAATACAACTATTGAAGGCGCTGGTTTAGGTTTAGCTATTACTAAAAGCCTAGTTGAAATGCTAGGCGGTAAGATAATTGTTCAGTCAGTTTTTGGCAGTGGCTCTAAATTTACTGTTTATTTAAAGCAACGAATTGTTTCGGAAAAGAAATATCATCTAAATAATAATTTTACTAAAGAAGCTTTAGATTTATCTGGTAAACGTGTTTTAATTGTAGATGATAATACTTTAAATATTAAAGTCGCCGAACGTTTATTAAAAAAATATAATCTTATTATTGATTCATGTGAAAGTGGAAGAGCTTGCTTAGAAAAGATTCAAAATGGTGAAATATATGATTTAATTTTAATGGATGATATGATGCCTAAAATGAGTGGTACAGAAACTTTTCATTTATTAAAAGAAATACCTTCCTTTAAAACTCGTGTTGTTGTTTTAACTGCTAATGCTATTGAAGGTATGAAAGATAAATATTTAAGTATTGGTTTTGATGATTATCTATCTAAGCCAATGGATGCTAGTGAACTAGAAAGGGTCTTAAGAAAATTCTTAAATAAAGAATATACCAATAATTTTGCTCCTTTACCAGATGACTTCTATGAAATATCTGAAACAGCTATCTTAAATATTAATGAATTAAATGATGAAGCAAAAAAATAAAACATACATTAACCAATGTATGTTTTTATATTTTTTCTTCTAAATAACTAATATATTTATTAATATAATCATTTTTTAGTTCAATATATTCAATCGATAACATATAATAATCATTATTAATATTATCTTTATTATTATTAAATTTAATTTCTAAATTATCTAATTTCTTACTAATATTTTTATAAGTATTTTTACCTAATACTTTATCAAATTCTTTTTCTACAATATTATTACTTAATAAAATATTATTTTTAATTAAATCTTTAAATCCTTGATAGTTATATAAAGGTCTAAATAGATTAACTAATATATCTAATCCTTCTATTTTATAAGTATCATAATCTATTTTCTTTAACTTAGTTAAAACATTATTAACTTTATTATTTTTAATCTTTATATCTCTTAAATCTAAGATAATTTTAATTATTTCTTCAACTGATAATAAATTAAATACTTTATCAATTGTATAGTTATTTTTAGTATCTACAATTCCATTTTTATAGTAATCATATCTTATTTTAATTTTATCCGTAATTGAATACTTTTTATTTTTATTAAATAAAATTAAATTTAATTCATATGTTAAATATTCTAACGTTTTAATAAACGAATTATCTATTTTTTTAAATAATAATTCATTTTGAATATTTATAGTCGGAAAATCACACGATAAATCTAACCATTTAGTTTTATAATTATTTCTTGTAGGATTTATATAATATTTATTATCATTATTTGTCGTTACATTAAACTTCGTACAAGTAATAATAGTATAAATATCGTTAATAAATTCATCACCATATTTTAAAATCATTCCTAAAGTAATTAAATACAGATAATCAAGTAATTCTTGAGGATATTTATGACGTTCACATAGTGTATCAATAGTGAAGACTACATGATTAACTAAAGTATTAATATTTATCGTTTCATTCATGATATTTCCTCCCTGTTGCAGTGTATACTAGCACTCATAAAATAAAAAAGCAAATTTACGTTAAAATATTCAAAATAAAAAATAGGTCCATATTTATCACTTATCCATTTTACATATTTAAAAATGATATTAGTCAAAAATATTGAATCTTATAGTATAATTATAGTAGGTGATATAAATGAAAATTATCGTCTCAGCTGGAGGTACTGGAGGACATATCTATCCTGCCTTAGCTATAATTAATAAATTTCAAGAACAAGAAAAAGATTTAGAAGTTTTATATATTGGTACTCATAATCGTATGGAAAAAGACCTTATCCCTAAACGTGGCCTTAGATATGAACCAATTGAAATATATGGTTTTTCTAAAAAAGATTTATTATTAGATTTTAAAAATATCTTTTTAATTAGAAAAGCCGAAAAAAAATGTCTTAAATTAATGCAAGAATTTAAACCTGATTTAGTTTTAGGTATCGGTGGTTATGTAACATATCCTGTTATTAAAGCTGCTCATAAATTAGGTATTAAAACCTTTATTCATGAACAAAATAGTATCCCTGGTAAAACCAATTTAGCTTTACAAAATAAAGTTGATTTGATTGGAGTATCGTTTAAAGAAACAATAAATAAGTTTAATAAAGCCAAAGGTGAAGTATTCTATTCTGGAAATCCTTGTGGTGAGAATGCTTTATCTCTAGCTCCAATGCCTAAAGAATCTCTAGGTTTATCAAAAGATAAAAAATTAGTCGTTGTCGTTGCTGGTAGTTTAGGTTCCGCCACCGTTAATGCTAAAATGACCGAATTCTTAAATGAAGTTAAAAAAGAAGAGTTTGAAGTTTTATATATCACTGGTAAAGATTTATATGAAGATTTTATTAAAGATCAAAAATTTCCATCTAATGTTAAAGTATTACCTTACTTAGATAACTTACCAGCTTTATTAAAAAATACTGATTTAATTGTAACTCGTGCAGGCGCTTCAACAATGAGTGAAATCTTATCGCTTAATTTACCAGCTATCTTTATTCCATCTCCATATGTTGCCAATAATCATCAATACTATAATGCTTTAGAAATTAAAAATAATGGTGGTGGCGAAATAATCGAAGAAAAAGATTTGACTTCTGCCAAATTGCTAAGTACAATTAATGAAGTGCTCAAAGACCAAGAGAAATATAAAAAAATGCGTCAAAATCTTCAAAAGATGAGTATGAATAATAGTAGTGAATTAATCTATAAAAAGTTAAAGGGTTTGATAAAATGATCGAGGAATTAACAAAATATGGTACAGTTGAAGAACATGCTACCTTAAAAAATTTAAATACATATCATATTGGTGGAACAGCTAGATACTTAGTATCTCCTAATTCCATCCAAGATTTAATTAGTTTATTAAAACTATTAAAAGCAAATAAGACTAAATATTTTATTTTAGGTAATGGCTCTAATATTGTTTTAAATGATCGTGAATACGATGGAGCCGTTATTCGTTTAAATAAATTAAATGGTTTAGAAATTCAAGAAGATAAAGAAATAGCTTATGCTGAAGCTGGTGTTATGTTACCAAATTTAGTTAAAGAAGCCGTTGATCATTCATTAACTGGTTTAGAATTTGCCGCTGGTATCCCTGGAACAATAGGGGGAGCAGTATATGGTAATGCCGGTGCTTATAACTCTTGTATTATGGATTATGTTACATCAGTTACCGTTATTAATGAAAATCTTGAATTAGAAACAATTGAACATGAAAATATCTCTTATGCATATCGTACAACAATGTTTAAAGAAACTAAAAAATATATAATTGTGGCAGCTAAGTTTTTCTTAAAAAAGGGTGATAAACAAGGCTCATTAGAATTAATTGAAGAGCGTCGTCAAAGACGTGTTGAAACTCAACCATTAGAATATGCGCAAGCTGGTTCAGTCTTCCGTAATCCGGAAGGTGACTTCGCTGGTAGACTAATTGAATCATCTGGTTTAAAAGGTCATCGTATTGGTGGTGCTGAAGTATCAGAAAAACATGCTAACTTTATTATTAATAAAGATAATGCTACTAGCCAAGATGTATACAAATTAATTAATTATGTCCATGATGTTGTCTTAGAAAAAACAAATGTTGATTTAGTAATTGAACAAGAATTTATAGATTGGGAGTAATAAATATGGCCAAAAAGATAGAACAGACAAAACATAAAAGAAAAAGACGCCTAAGAGTTAAAGTCGTCGTAAAACTTTTAGCTTTTATATGTCTAATTGTTCTATCTTTTTTATATTTATATAACTTTCATATCAAAAACATCTATATAAATGGTAATGATACTATCTCTGATGTTCGTATAATTGAAACATTAGAAATCGAAGATTACCCTAAAATGTCAAAATTAAAAGTTAAAAAAGCCAAAAATAAATTACTTGAACAAAATCCTATCATCGAGAAAGTTTCCATCAAAAGAAATCTCTTTGGTAAAGTAACAATTGATATCGAAGAATCTAAAGTTCTATTTTATTATAAATATAATAATAAATACATAACAACAAGTGGTAAATCAATAGATGACATAAATAACGAATACTATGGTTATCCAACTTTAATTAATTTTACCCCAGATACTGTTTTTGAAGACCTATTAAAAGGTTTAAATAAAATCGATTATAATATTATTAAAATGATTAATGAGCTTGAATATAATCCTTATAAATCAGCTGATGGTACTATTATCGATAATAATCGTTTTATGTTAAAAATGAATGATGGTAATACCGTTGTTATCGATTTAGTTAATATTAAAAATTTAAATTCTTATAATCAAATCTATGCTTCCTTAGCAATGGATGATGAAAAAGGTATTTTATATTTAGATACAATTACCGAAGAAAATATTTATTTTAAAAGTTATGATACTATAGCTAAAGAAGAAAAAGAAGCTGAGGAAAAAGCTCAAGAAGAAAATAAAGTAGAAGAGCAGTGATCCTATGAATTATGATAAATTAATGCATGAAATAATTGATGAAAATCAAAAAAAAGGTTTAATACCTCGTCTTCTTTTACATAGTTGTTGTGCTCCATGTTCTTCTCATGTTATTGATACCTTAACTCCATACTTTGATATTACCATCTTCTATTACAATCCGAATATTGAGCCCAAAGAAGAATATGAAAAACGTAAAAATGAAGAGATTCGTTTCTTAAAAGAATATCCTGCGATTAATAAACTAGATATTATTGATTGTGATTATGATAGTAATTTGTATCATGAAGCTATTAAAGGTTTAGAACACTTAGGTGAACGTAGTCCTCGTTGTCATAAATGTTATTACTTAAGATTAGATAAAACTGCTGCTAAAGCCTTAGAATTAGGTTATGATTACTTTGGTACAACTCTTACTGTAAGTCCTTATAAAGATAGTAATAAATTAAATGAAATAGGTAAGTCTTTAAGTGAAAAGTATCGTCTACCATATTTATATTCTGATTTTAAAAAGAATAATGGCTATCTTCATAGTATTGAACTAGCTAAAAAATATAATTTATATCGTCAAGATTATTGTGGTTGTATCTATTCTAAAGAAGAACGTGAACTTGAAAAGCAAAGAAAAAGTACTGAAAATTAATCAGTACCTTTTATTTTGTATAAAAATTATTTATATATTCTTGATAAGCTTTATATGCATAATCTTTAGTATCCGCTTTTTTATATTTAATATTTAAATAATTACATATTTCTTCAACTAAATAATCAGTAAAGTAGGGATTTCTAACTAATAATGGTCCAATTAAATAAGTACCATAGAAATTATTGTAATGAATACCTTCTTCTTTTTCTTTAGGATTATATCCTGTTCCATCTATAACCTTAAATAAACTTTCCTTAGCGTCTTTAATAATACTATTTCTATTTTGAAAACCAATAATCTTTTTATCTATTAAAGAAGTTTCAAAGTATTGAGGACCAACAATTCTAAATTCTTCATAAATTGCTTCATAAGTAAAAGCTCCAATAGCCTTTAAAACTTGTTCCTTAGCATTAGTTAAAGATCTACCAAATAAATCGATAGCATTACCTGTAACTAAGAAGAATTTATTCTTATTAATCGCTTCGATAACTTGTTTTTTATACTTCATTAAATTATTTAAAACAATTTCTTGGTTTTCTAAACTTCCCATGCCAATATAATAAAAATCATATTTATCAAAATCAATCTTATCTTCAATACTTAAAAAATATACTTCTGCTTCAATATCTTGTTCTTCTAATTTTCTTTTTAAATATCTAATATTACCATTTTCCCCATACAGATTCATTAAATCATAATACAAATGAGCAATTCTAAACTTTTTCATTTTCATCATCCTCAATTAATTTTAAAATATTAGCGGTCATATCAAAGCAGACCATTGTATAGATATCACCAACACTATTCTTTTTAACTAAATTAATTAATTCATTTAAATCATCTACTAAGATAATTTTATCTTTAGGTATATTCGTAAAAGAAAGTCTTGTCATTACATCATATCTAAAACGACCAATACAAAATATCTTATCAATATTTTTACTATCTAATAATTCAAAATCAACATCCCATAACCAAGATATATCATTAAATTTATATCTTCTAGATACATTATCAAATCCTAAAATAATCGTTTTTTTACCTTTTTGATTATTAATAAATCTTATTGATTGATAATAACTTAAATTATTTTCATTTTTACTTTCTAACATTGTTAGATTACGTCCATCTAAACTTAATACTTTACCTCTTTTAGAAGCAATCTTATCATCATTAATTGCTTTTATAATAACGTCATCTTTAATTCCAATACTACGACATATTGCATAAGCTGCAACTGTATAATAAACAGCATACAATACATCTTTATTTAAATATATGTCATGATTATTAATTTTAATACGATGATTATTAAAATCGACATCTGTCGCTTCATAATCAACAACACCACGTTTATAATCACATTTCTTACAACGATAATTACCAATATGTCCATAATGATAATAATCATAAGTTAACTTACTTTTACATTTAGGACAATAAGCATAATCAGTTGCTTCAATATTACTTTTAATATAACTATCATTAGTATGAGAAACTCCATAAGTAACACGATCATTTTTATATAAATAAGACATTCTATTAACTAAAGGATCATCAGCATTAATAATTAATTTAGTATCTTTAGATACAACTTTTAATATGTCATTAAAGACTAAATCAGGTTCACCATTACGTGGTGGTTGATCTCTAGTAATATTTGTTATGGCTAAATGCGTAACTTTATTTTTCATAAATATTTTCTTTAAATGTCTTTCATCACATTCAAGTAATAATACATCATGTTTAAATTTACCACCTAAAGTACAATTATTTAAAATTAAAGTTAAAGCTGCTAATACTCCATTACTACCATTTTTGTTATAACATACATCATATCCAGCATCAGTTAAGATATGATTAACTAATTCAGTCGTTGAACCCTTACCAGAAGAACCACTAATCGCAATAACATATTTTGGATACTTAACTTTTTCTAAAATAGTATGTTGTTTTAATAAATCATAAACTACATATCCCGGATATACAGAGCCATTCTTGCCAAATAACTTACAAACCCATGTAACTAAACGACATATTATAATCATTAATGTTAAACGCATATAAACCACCTAATCAAATTATATCAAAAAATGAACTATTTAAATGATAAATAAATAAATTTTTACATATTTTGTCGAACTTATAGTTTCCCTAAAATAAATTTGTTATATTAATAACGGTGATAATATGGAAATGATATATACTAATAACACTCTTTATATTAATATTGAAGAACGTATTAATTTTTCTTTAATTAATAATCTTCAAAAAAAGTTATATCGTATTATTGATTCATATCATATAAATAATATTGAAATAAATATTTTAAATGATACTCATTATGATCATAGTTTAATAATTGATTTAATAAACGATTATAAAATAAAATATAATGGTAAAATAATTGTTAAATAATTATAATTTTATTGTATAATGAAAAAGAGGTATGTTTATGCAAAGATTTTTTAATTATTTATCATTTATTCCATGGTTTTTATATTGTATCGAATTATCAAGAAATGCTATTAAAATAGTTAATACTAATAAAATAAATAAAGAATGGTTAAAGAAAAATATCTTTAACATTTTTCGCTTTGATAGTTTAATCTTAATTGGTATCTTTATCTATTTTATGCTTACTTATCATAAAGCAAATCAAATTTGGTTAGTTGAAGTTTTATTATTTTCTGCTATTAATTTATACTTATACTTTAATTCATATTATGATAAGAATAAAACTGATTATCATATTGATACTAAAGACTTAAGTACGATTTTAATAATCTTACTTATTATATTAATTCCTTTTATTTATTTTATTTCTACTAAAAATAGTTTAATTACTTATTATATTTTATTTGGTTATACCTTCTTTAATTTTATAATTGTTTATCTTGCTAAAACAATTAATGATTTTATCATTAAAATAATTCTAAAAAGAAAACATGAAAACAAATAATTATCATATTGAAAAAATAATTGATGCTTTAAATAATCATGGTTATACAAACTTTTTAACTCGTCAAGAACTTATGCTTGTTAAAGGTAAATTAAAGAAAAATGAATACCAACTTTATGAATTATATGATGAATGTAGTAAAGTAATTCTTTATCACGATCATATACCAGAGATAACTTTATTTAAAATCGATAATTCTTCTGATTTAACTCATCGTGATATCCTTGGAACTATTTATTCTTTAGGTCTTAACGAAGATACTTTTGGTGATATTATTAAATATGAAGACGCATATTATTTCTTTGTATTAACTCATTTAAAAACATATTATCAAAATAATCTTACTTTAATTAAAAATAATCATGTTACATTAGTCGAAGTTGATTTATCTTTAAAAGATAAATTTAAATTATCATATTATCCTAAAGAATATATAGTTTCTTCTTTAAGAATTGATAATATTGTAAGTACTATAACTAATGAAAGCCGTAAGTCTGTATTATCTAAATTTACGAATAATGAAGTTAATTTAAATTATAATGATAATATTAAACCTAATAAAGTCTTAGAAATAGGGGATATCTTTAGTATTAGAAGATATGGTAAATATAAATATAATGGTATTAAAAAAGTTACTAAAAAAGGTGGCTTTATTATTGAAATTTTAGTCTATCAATAGATAAAATTGACTATTTATTAAACTTGTTGTACAATTCATTTTATCATTTATTTATGGGGGAAAAAGATAAAAATGAGTAGAAGATATCGTGATGAAGAAGATATTATAGAAGAAAATAATAATAAGACTAGTAATACTGGTGCTAAAAAGGCAGGTAAAACTATTGCAGCTATCGTCCTTGTTGGTGGTTTAACTATCGGTAGTATTGTGGCTGCAACTCATATAGCTAGTACTGTTAGTAGTTCTAAAGCTAAAAGCTTGGTAGAAAGTTATACTGTTAATGATTGTTTAACATTACCAGAAAATGTAACAATTAATCAAGCTTATGACTTAAATTATTGTGATGGTAAAAAACTATATGATGAAATAACTAAAAAAGGTATTAAATATTGTGATGTCTTAGATGAATATTATACTGAAGATGGTCGTGATATAGCTGTTTTAACTATTTCTGGTACCTATGCTGAATATATTCCAGCTGATTGTATCGAAGTAAATGGAACTAAAATTTATATGGCTCCAGTAGGTTATGAATTGGAAGGTGAATATGCCTACCGTATTATTAATAAATCATATAAGCAAATTATTGAAAAACAAGATGACTATTCTAATATCCAAGTTAATGGTTTAGATGATGTATCAATTGAAATTGAAGAAGTTCATAGTCGACCATTTAATGATATCATTTCTGAAACATTAATCGTTGATGTTCCAGATGGTGCTATCTTAAATCACAATCAAGAATGTAGCGGATCATTTAGATTAGTTCCAAAAGAATAAAATATTGCAAAAAAGTACTTGTTATAAGTACTTTTTTTTGATACAATATTACCGGCTTTAAAAAGCAAATAAACATGTTTGTGGATTTTATTCTCTAGTGCTTAATATTAAGTGAGAATATTTAGAAGCAAACAGAAGTAAAAACGAAGGAGGGAAATTTTTATGGCCGTAGTTTCTTTAAGTTATTTATTAGAAGCTGGAGTTCATTTTGGACATCAAACTAAAAGATGGAATCCAAAAATGAAAGAGTACATTTATACAACTAGAGATGACATTTATATTATCGATTTGCAAAAAACATTAGCAAAAATCGAAGAAGCATATGCAGAAATTAATAAAATTGCTGCAAATGGAGGAACATTCCTATTCGTAGGAACTAAAAAGCAAGCATCAGAAGCTGCTAAAGAAAATGCCGAAAGGACAAATTCATATTATGTAACTGAAAGATGGTTAGGAGGAACATTAACAAACTTCCGTACCATTAGAAGTAGAGTAAAACGTCTAGAAGAAATTGAAAACATGGAAAAGAATGGTACATTTGATGTTTTACCTAAAAAAGAAGTTATTAATCTTAGAAAAGAATATGACAAATTAAACAAATTATTATGTGGTATCCGTGCTATGGATAAATTACCACAAGCCCTAATTATTGTTGATCCTAAAAAGGAAATCAATGCTATTAGAGAAGCAAGAAAATTAAATATACCTATTTTTGGTATTGTTGATACAAACTGTGATCCAGATGATGTAGATTATGTTATTCCAGGTAATGACGATGCAGTAAGAGCTGTTAAAGTTGTTTTAGGAGTATTAGGTAATGCTATTGCTGAAGCTAATGGTGGCGAAATAATTGATTACGTTACTGAAGATGATAAAAAAGCTAAAAAACCTGAAAAGATGGAAGACGCAATGGCTGAAATCGATAGAGCTAAAGAAGAAGCCGCTAAAGCCAAAAAAGTTGAAGAAGTAGAGGAAGTTGAAGAAGAAGTAGAAGAACCAACTGAATCTGAAGATTTAAGCGCTAAAACTTTAACTGAATTAAAATCTATGGCAAAAGAAGCAGGCATCAAAGGATATTCAACTATGAAAAAAGATGAATTAATCTCATCTTTAAGTGAATAATATAATATTTTAATAAGAAAGAAGGGTTACATATGATAAGCGCAAGCTTAGTAAAAGAATTACGTGAGCAAACAGGAGCAGGAATGATGGATTGCAAAAAAGCATTATCAGAATGCGATGGTAATCTTGAAGCTGCTGTTGATTGGCTAAGAGAAAAAGGTATTGCTAAAGCTGGTAAAAAAGAAGCAAGAATTGCTGCTGAAGGTTTAGCTGATATCTTTGTTAAAGGTAACAAAGCTGTTATGATTGAAATCAATGCTGAAACAGATTTCGTTACTAAAAACGATGAATTCAAAGAATTAATTAAAACTGTTGGTGAAACTATTTTAAATAGTGATGCTAAAACATTAGAAGAAGCTAATGAACTACCTTGTGGTGATGGAACTATTAAAGATTTAATGGTTGCTAAAACTGCTAAAATAGGTGAAAAATTAGATTTCCGTCGTCTAGCTGTTATTGAAAAGAAAGACAATGAAAACTTTGGAACATACCTACATATGGGTGGTAAAATCGCTGTTGTTACAGTAATTAAAGGCGCTAATGCTGAAGTTGCTAAAGATGTAGCAATGCAAGCAGCTGCTATGAAACCTAAATATGTTTTCAAAGAAGATGTTCCTGAAGAAGAAATTGCTCGTGAAAGAGAAGTTCTAAAAGAACAAGCTATGAATGAAGGAAAACCTGCTGAAATAGCTGAAAAAATGGTTGATGGTAGATTAAATAAATTCTTTAAAGAAATCTGCTTATCAATGCAAGCATTTATCAAAGATGGCGACATCGATGTAAATAAATACGTAACTAACAATGGAGGAGAATTAATTGCTAGTACAAGCTTTGTTGTAGGTGAAGGTATTGAAAAACGTCAAGATAACTTTGCTGAAGAAGTAATGGCTCAAATTAACAATTAATATAAATTAGACACTTTTTAGACAAGTGTCTTTTTTATTG
>CANQOH010000006.1 GCA_947625425.1 uncultured Bacilli bacterium | reverse complement strand
TTGTTTTGACATAACTTTACGAATACTTTCTTATTTATCGTTATAACTTTACATTATAAATGTCTATCTTAACTACGTGCTCCCATTAAATTACTTGATGAGTAGTTTTTTAAACCGCGATAGAAAGCTGTGAAAGCTAAGATAATAATCAAGATAGTAAAAGCTATTAAAATAATAAATTTATCAATACTAAAGCTCATTAATAAGTGGACAGGAATCCATGAAGCAAAGGCACTAGGTATTAAAGTAAAGAAAATAATTTTAACAGCTCTTTTAAAGATAACATCGGGATATAAACTGCCATTTAAGAAGACATCTTTTAAAGCATCAGTTACATAGCTAAATCTAAAAATATAGAAATTGATAGAATTTAAGATCGTAACAAAGCTAGTATAAATTAGTGCTCCAAAGATAATTAAGATGGTATATAGTAAGATATTTTTGATACTAAAGTTAAAGATTATTAAAGCAATATAACCATATAACAAATCACCAAAGGCTGATGGTTCTAAGCTAGATGTTGCAACATAACATAAGACGTTTTTAGGCATTGTAAGGTATGCATCTAATTTACCTTCTTCAATGTATTCGGGTAAGTTATGAATACCATTAAATAAGACATGGGCTAAACCAAAACTACCACTAGAAACCGCCCAGAATAACATGACATCATTTAAAGTATATGAACCAACTGATTCTTTGATAGCAAAGATCGTTAACCATTGAATAATAAAGGATGCATTATTAAAGATCATCATGATAATAGATGTCATAAAAGCAACATTATTTTCCATACAACGCATTAAGTTATATTTAATTGATAAGAACATAATCTTTAAGCTATTTTTAACCGCCGTTAACATTTAATTTCTTCACTCCTTTCCTATAAACAATACTCATTAAGATACTGATAATAATGATAATGATTATTTGACTAATTAAAACTTCTTTAAATAAACTAAAACTTGAAGATATGACTAATTTAGCTGGACCATAACTAACACCATATATTGGACTAAATCTAACAATTTTTTGGATGATATTTGGGAACATCTCCATTGGGAAGAAAACACCAAAGATTAAGATTAATTTGTTATATACATTTTGAAATGGTGTTGAATCTTCAACCCAGAAGGCTGATAGACTGATTAAGATTCTTACCATACCAGTTATTAAAACAGCTAAGAAAAAGATAGGAATAGCCATTAATAAGGTCTTAAGACTAAAGTTATCTAAAGGACCAGCAAAGATTAAACCTAAAATAGTAGCAACACCTAAGAAGATAACAAATCTTATAAAGGTATCAGCTAAGAATTTAAAGATAATAAAGATAGGATAACTATATGGTTTAGTTACTTGGTAAGCAATATTACCACTTTTAATAGTATTTTTTACTTCGTTAGTAGATACTTTACTACCACTACCGAAAGTAATTATTTCAGCTAATAATAAGTACCAAATCATTTCTTTTAAACTATAACCATTTATTAAGTTATCTCCCCCACTATAAATAAAGTTCCATAAACTAATTAAGATTAACATAGTAATGGTAAAACCACCAATACGAAATAAGATACTTGTAGCATATTGTATGGAATCGTTAAAGGTAGTTTTAACAACAGTTAAATATTTTCTCATTATTTAGTTCCTTTATAGATATTACTTATGATAGTTTCTAGTGGGGTATTAGAGATATTAATATCAATTATTTTATCAGGGTCTAATAATTTGATAGCATCACTAATTGTCTTTTTAGTTAAATCTACTTCTAATTTTAAGTTATAATCTTTATCTTTTAAGATATTGATACCTTCAACATCACTTAAGTTTATTTTAGTATTCATTTTGGCTTCAACAATCTTTTTATTTAAGTAATGATATTTTAAGTTTTCCATTGAATCATCTAAGACAATATGTCCATCGTTAACGATGATTACTCTTTTACATAATTTTTCGATATCACCGACATCATGACTAGTTAAGAAGATAGTTGTTTTCTTTTCTTTATTTAATCTTTTAATGAAAACTCTTATTTTTTCTTTCACAACGGGGTCTAAACCAATTGTTGGCTCATCTAAGAATAAAATATCTGGTTCATGGATTAAGGATGCAACTATTTCACAGATCATTCTTTGACCTAATGATAAGCCACGAACTGGAGTATTAATAAATTCGTCTAATTCAAAGATAGAACGATATTCTTCAATACGACGTTCAATAACACTTTCAGGAATATCATAGATAGCACCAAAGAATTTAAAGTTATCATATGGTGTTAAATGAATCCATAATTGTTCTTTTTGACCAAAAACAGTACCAATTTTATAAGCTAATTTTTTTCTTTCTTTATGGGGATTGATACCCATTACACTAACTTCACCGCTAGTTGGGAAAAGAATACCAGTTAACATTTTAATGGTAGTAGATTTACCAGCTCCATTAGGACCAATAAAAGCTAATATTTCACCTTTTTCAACTGTAAAACTTATTTTATTAACTGCTTTCTTTTCTTTGTATTTAGGTTTAATAATAGCTTTTAAACTACCTTTTAAACCTTTATCTTTTATTTTAGTTTTAAATGTTTTAGATAAGTTTTTTACTTCGATTGCATTCATTTTCTCCCTCCTTTTTACCTATTAATGGTTCATACATATCTTGGTAATTAGTAATTGCATCATTTACATTAATACTATATCTTTGCTCAGTTTCTTGGTCTTCTTCATCAAACCATTCTTTAATTAAAACTCCACCAAAAGCTTGCATAGTCTTAGCAGATCCTAAATTATTTTTATTACAATCTAAGACGACTTCTTCCATGCCTAGTTCTTGGCATCTTTTTAAAGCTAGATATAAATTTATCTTATTATAACCTTTTTGTCTTTCACTAGGTCTTATACTATATCCAATATGACCTCCGCTTCTTTGTAGTCTTTCATTTAAACATAATCTAATATTTATCATACCGACGATTCGGTTATCACTTTCACGTACTAGAAAATAAGTTTCGGCGGGAACTCGTTCTTCATTTGGCTCTTGATGACGATCAGCTTCTATTTTTTCTAGCCAACTTTCATAATTATCAAGATAACGGTGAAGTCCACCAACGCCATTTATGTGAGAATTATATTCATAAAATTCCTTTATATATGTGATAGCGGCTTCTTTATATGATATATCTGGTACGACATGGATTAATTTTTCCATTTTTATCCCTCCTATTCTACTTCATTTTTTATTTTAAAATTATTGATATCAAACTTTCCATCTTTAATTACAAATTCATATAAATTATTTAAATTTACTTTATTTGGTTTATGAAAGCAATTAATTACTAATTTATTAAATTTGTTATTGGGAAAATGATTGAGATTATATTTTTGACGATATTTATCATCTTTAAAAATCTTTTCTAATTTAAGTTCTGGTAATAATGGATAACCATGATGATATAAGTAAGCTTCAATTAGATATTTAAGACAGATATAATATAGCATTTGATGATGATATGGTGCGGCTTTGTACTCATCATAAGCACACCAACAAGCGTAGTATTTCATTAGGTCTTTATCTTTTTTAAATTCATTATAATACTTGGCTTTCTTTTGTAAATCAGGAATTATGTTATGTTTATCTTCAATAACACGACAATTAAGTAACATGTTAGCCATGGCACAACGATGCTTTTTTTGATCTTCTTGTAAGTATTCGATTACTTTATGATAAGGATTTATAAAGTATTCAATTAAATAGCCATCAATTAGTTTATTACCTCGCATACGGTATTTAGCTTGATCATCTAAGATAAGATAAACATCTATATCACTATATTTATTTTCGTTACCTACAGCATAACTACCGACGAGGAGGATGGCTAGAACATCTTTATTGTTTTTATATTGAACGATAAATTTATTAAGTGCTTTTTCCCACATACCAATCCCCTCCTTCCTATTTTTTATAGTTTACGACTAAGAGATTTAGTTAAATTTGATTCATAATATTTCTTTAAATAACGAAGATATTCTTCATAATATTTTTTTAAATGCTTATAAAGCGATCGTTTATAAGACTTTAATTCTTCTAATGAATATTTTTCCATTTTAATCATCCTTTCTATTTTAAATTAAACAAAAAGAGTCACTTGTTTAAAGTGACTCCGATTTCTCGTGTAGGAAAACAATCCCTATGTAGCTATTTATTATACATACTCACACAATGTATAAGAAAGAGTGATTTTATGGCGTCAAGATAGACTTCACCCACTCCTCTTAAATATCCAAATTGTTCTTTTAATAGCATGACTAGCCAAGTATATAATGATTTCATAAAATCACCTTCCTTTCTTATTATTCGTAGTTAAAAGATATAAAAAAGCCACGAATAAATAATTCGTGACTCCGATTTCTCGTGTAAGCTCTTCACTCAGCACAGCTCACTTAACGTTTATGTGCTCTCACTTGCT
The DNA here is from genome assembly GCA_947625425.1 of uncultured Bacilli bacterium. The sequence continues at coordinate 45,608 of CANQOH010000006.1, read as the reverse complement.
AAAAAATTAACACATTTATTTTTGTTTGTCAACTTTTTTGTCTTGACGCGGAAAACTTTTTAAATAAACACTACGTAATCGTTCGTTTGTAATATGGGTATAGATTTGGGTAGTAGATAGTGATGAATGACCTAGTAATTCTTGGACACTTTTTAAATCAGCACCATTATTTAACATATCAGTTGCAAAGGTATGGCGTAAGACATGGGGAGATATATTGTGCTTTAAAGCACATTCTTTAACGATTTCATCAATTATATATTCAACACCACGACTAGTTAGTTCTTCACCATTATGATTGATTAATAAGTATTTAGATGATTTACCATTTAATAATTCATTTCTTGCAGTACTTAAATATTCATTTAAATATTTTTTAGCATAATCACCAAATAAAGCTATTCTTTCTTTACCACCTTTACCATAAACTCTTATTTCTCGATTATTGATATCAATATCTTCTAATTTAAGACTGGTAATTTCAGAAACACGTAAACCGGTGGCATATAATAGTTCAATTATAAGACGATTACGTAAACCTAATGCAGTACTAGTATCGATGGAAGAAAAAATTTTATCTAGTTCATCACTTTGTAAGAAATTAGGTAACTTCTTATCTTTTTTAGGATTTCTAATTAATTTAAATTGATTAGTTTTAACAATATTATTGGTAACTAAATAAGTATAGAAATGTCTTAAAGTACTTAAGATACGGGATATTGTACTTTTGGAATATTTAAGTTCATCTAAGTATTTTAAATAACTTCTTATTTCTTCTTTAGTTATAGTTTGATAATTTATTTTTTTAGCCATTATAAAGCCATAGTAGTTATCTAAGTCTTTAGTATAACTAGTTATAGTGGTATTAGGATACCTTTTTTCATTAGTTAAATATTTTATAAATTTAGCAATATTTTTAGATAGATCATTTTGCATACTATCACCAGATTAATTATAACATAAAAAAAGATCTAAAGTTTTTTCTTTGCTTTAGAATCTTTACGATGGGTTTTAGCTTGAGCAATCTGGTAAAGTCTTTCGACTTCTTTGACTGGCATATTATAGCAATCATCTAAGGTTAGAGGATTACCATCTACAGTGATACCAGATTCAACTATGGTTGCTATTTTAATATAGTAATCAGTTGGATCTATTTCCTGGTGTTCATGAGCATTTTCACGAACAATACCTAAATTGCGTAATTCTTCATCAGAATACAAACCAGAACCAGGATACATCGTTTCGATTTCATCAGGAGTTAAAAAAGCAAGATCTTCTACTTCAGGTAATGTGTTTAAAATAATGGTTTGTTCTAGTCTTGGATTAGCTTTAGCGGCTTTACGGGCTTTTGCAGCAACTTCAGGAATTATTTTGGCACTAACTATCTTTTTACTCTTTTTACGAATTTTAAATAATTTTCTTAGTTCGACTAAATCATTATATTTCATTTTTTTAAGTTCATCTAAGGTATATTGTTCTTCGACTTCAGGATGATCGATTAAATAACTAAATATTTCTTTAGGATATCGGTCCATGCATTCTTTAATACGATTAGCCATATTAAATAATTTATAATCGTCTTCGGCTATTCCATTGATAGTTTCTCTGGAATATGTAGTATGAGACATTAAATAATCAATGTAATAAGATCTTTCTGAATCGGATAATTGCATATTATCACTTCCTATATTAAATATAAAATATTTTAGGAATTATTGCAAATTTAGATATACTTTTTTAACTATATTCTTTTCTCAATTCAGGTATAATTACTCTTTTTGATAATTTAATTAAGATGCTACGACGATTTTCGTATTTTACGGATTTAAATTTTTGTAAGGCTTTAATTGTTTCTTCAGGATTAGCATCAATAAATAAATTAAGATTTTTAACTAAATATTTGAATTCTTCGACTTTAGAATCACTTGTTTTACCTTTACATAGATTAGTTATTTTATTTAAAACATCTTTATTATTCTTATTGGCGATTATGTAACTGATAATAGCATTTTCATCTAGAATATCTTGATCACTTTTAAAGATACAGCCTTCTTTTAATTCATAGAATTTATCATTAGCGGGATAAATGATGGTGAAATCAACAAATCTTTCATCTAAACCAATCATATTTAAACGAATTACGTCAAGTAATAGTTCTTGTTTAGTAACATTTTTAGTAAAAGCGTCAATACCTTCTAATGTATTTAAGTTTTCATTATGGTAGTATTGGGTTAAATTCCACTCTAAAGGGAGGTAATCATTGTTACCTCTTTTAATTGCTAATAAATATTTTTGAGTTTCATTGTTTTCCACTCTTAACCACCTCTTTAAGAGAGGGATTATATCATAAGTGGGTTTTAGAAGTCAACTATATTAGAAAAAATATTTTTTAAGTATTTTAAAGAAATTAGGAGCTTTTTCATTAACTAATTTATCAATTGCATTACCTACTTTATTACCGGCTTTTGAGACATTATTACTAGTATCGACATAATTACTTTCCGTATAATCTTTAATATCGACATATTCACCATTTCGCACATCATCTTCAAATTCTCTAATCTTTTCTTCGGTAAGAATTGTTTTTTTAGATAGTTCACTTTGATAATTTCCACTTTCAACTTGATAATAGTTAATTAAAAATAAAATAAATAGAATTATTAAGATTCTTTTAAAGACTAACCAGGCAGTACGTGAATTATGCATATTAGACACCTTCTATATATTTTAAGATTACTTTAGCAAGAATTTTTAAGGTATTATTTAATTCTTCTATTTCATTATATTGACCACCTAACTCAATTAGAATACTTTTAGGAGATAAATCTTGATTATAGATTCCATTAACTCCTGGTCCACTCTTTTTACTTATACCTCTTGATAGACCGGGCATTTCAACTTCTAATAATTCATTTAATCTAGTAGCAAGATTAAGATTACTTTCATAGTTTGGATGTTCTAAACCCACAATAAATAAGACTTTGGCGTAGGAAATATTGTCTTTTGTAAAAGTTGTAACTTTTTTAGCAGATGAATCACGGTGTAAATCAATAATTAGTTTTAACGAAGGATTTTCTTTTATCGTATCCTCAATAAGAATTTTAGACGCTTCATAGCTATATTTATATGACCATTTATGTTCTTTTAAGACGTTTGTTACACTATCTGGTTCAATATAAGTTTTAAGACCTAAATCTTCTAAATAATCTTTTAAAATATTATTCATCGTTAAGACATTAGGTTTAATATTATAAACTTCTAAATACTTATCAGAATATTCTTCAGTTTCATGAGTACTATAGATATAAATATCTAGTAGTTTATTTTCATTGACTTCATTTTGGACATCAACTGTCTCTTCAACTTTATTTAAGTTTTTAAAGTTATTTTTAATAATGTAACTAGGGTTTTGATAAGTTTCTAATAGTTTATTAGAAGTCTTACTATTCTTAGTATTGTTTAAAATATGAGTTATGATTTGTTCGTTAGTTAATTTACTTAGATAGTTTTTATATATTAAATTGTAAGTTATATTAAATGAGATATAAATTATGAGTAAGATAAAGATTAATTTTAGAAGTTTAGTTTTATGACGTTTTTTAGTTTTAAATTTTGGAGCCATTTTAAATCACCTTTTTTCAAGTATAAAATTTATTATTTTAAAAAAAATGCGTTTTTTGTTCTTTTACTTGCAATTAATCTTAATCTTTAGTATAATTCTATTTGTATTTAAAGGAAGGAGCGACGAAGTATGGCTAATATTAAAAGTTCTAAAAAAGCAATTAAAGTTATAGCTAAGAAAACTTTAGCAGATCATGATTATAAAGCTAGAGTAAAAAATTCTATTAAAGAATGTGAAAATGCAATTACTGCTAAAGAAGTAGACGCTGCTACTGAAGCTTTAAAAAAAGTACAAAAGAACATTGATAAAGCTGTTAGCAAAGGTGTTATGAAAAAGAACACTGCTAATAGAGAAAAATCAAGATTAAATAAAAAAGTAAAAGATATGAAGTAATAATACTTCATTTTTTTATGTCTAGTTATTGAAAAAGTTAAAAAATATCAGATAGTTATATGCTATAATAAAATTGGTGATGATATGATAAAACTTAAAAATATTGTCTTTATAGTCGTTGTAATTATTGTATTTTTTGTTATTGGGTTAAATTATGATAAGATTTTAGATAAATTAGATCGCTTTTTTATTAATAAACGAGAAGTTGAAATATTAGAGAGTAATGAATATAAGCATGATTATGAATATATGTTTATTAAACAAGTAGATGATTATGAACCGGAAAGTTATGAAGATTTAGTAAATATTTTCTATAGTATTTTAAATCAAGGTTGGGATGAATTTACTTTCTACTGCTCTACTGATTATGAAGATTGTATTACTGATGTTGGAAAACTTAGTAATGATGATAATTTATTAAGTAGTATTAATGATTTTGTTAGTCCATATAATAGCTATTCAACAATTAAGACAGCTTATGATGAATCAGGAGTTATTACAGTTAAAGTTAATCATTTATATAGTGAAGATGACATTAAAAAAGTAGATCAAGATATCGATAAGATAATCAAAGAAAATACTAATGCTTTAATGACTGATCGCGATAAAATAAAAGTATTACATGATTATATTATAAATAATACTAAGTATGATAGTGATAAAGCTGATGGTAAGGAAACTGCTTATGATTCTGCAAGAATAAATGGTGTTTTATATGATCATTATGCGATTTGTAGTGGTTATACGGATATTATGGCCGTTATGTTAGATAAACTAGGAATTCCTAATTTTAAAATATCTTCGGCTAATCATGTATGGAATGCCGTTTATTTAGATGGTAAATGGTATCACTTAGATTTAACTTGGGATGACCCAGTTACAACAACGGGTAAAGATTTACTTGAACATAATTATTTCTTAATTGATAGTGAAGAATTAATTAAACAAGATCAGACAAATAATACACTTAGTGATGATTTAAATAATCATTATTATGATGAAAATATTTATTTAGAATTTAAGACAAATTAAAAAAGAACGAATTAAATTAATTATTCGTTCTTTTCTTTTGCTTCAATATAATTTATTACTTCGTTGATTGTTTCATTAAAGTTTGCATAATTAACATTAAACCATTTAAGATTTAATTGATTATTAAAGAAAGTATATTGTCTTTTAGCATAGTTACGGGAATTCTTTTTAATTAAATCAATACTATTATTAAAAGTATCTTGATCATCAAAGAAATCAATTAGTTCTTTATAACCAATAGCAGTATTTAAGGCACGACTATTAGGGTATTTTTTATGTAAAGATTTTACTTCGTCAACTAAACCATCTAAAATCATCTTATCGACTCTTTTATCAATTATATGGTATAAGTTTTCGGTATCAGTAGTTAAGCCAATGAAAATAGCATCATCATATAATAGATTAGGTTTAGTACCAGTAATTAATGTTTCTTTACGTTTTTTATTTAAATATCTGACTAAACGACGACGATTATGAGGATCAACAACTAGGTCTTTATCATAACTCATTAATTCTTTATATATTTCTTCGTTAGATAAATCATTGAATTCTTCATCTTTTTCTGATTCAGATGATAAAGCATAGTTATATAAAGCTGCTTTAATATATAAACCAGTTCCACCGACAATAATAGGTATTTTATTTTTACTTTTTATCTCTTCTATTTTTGAACGACAATCGATTTGATAATTATATAAGTTATAATCGTCATTTAAATCTTTAATATCTAATAAATGATGAGGTATTCCTTCTCTTTCTTTCTTTGTAGCTTTAGCTGTACCAATATCTAATTCTTTGTAAACTTGCATCGAATCAGCATTGATTACTTCACCATTATATATTTTAGCTAGTTCAATACTTAATTTAGTTTTACCAACACCGGTTGGTCCAGTTATAACGATAATCATCTTAATCACCTTTTTTTCTTTCATATTATAACATGAGTTAAAGATTTCTTAAATAAGTTATTATAATATGTTAAAATTAGATTATGAGGTGTGATATGAAGAATAATAATTTAAAAAAAGCTTTTAAGTATGCGAAAAAGCAGAAGAAAGCTTTTATATATTATTTTGTAGCTAATGTCTTTTTAGCCGTTATTGGAGCAATTGTTCCCCTACTTTCAGCTAAAGAATTATTAATTTTAACTGATGGCTTTTTAAAAGATTTGTTATTTATTAGTATTTTAGTATTGTGTGTAGAATTATCAAGGAATATTTGTCATGCTTTAGCAAGAAAGTATTCGCAAATCTTTGCCCGTGAAGTCTTAAAAGATATTCAAATTGATATGGCTAATGAAGTATTAAAGATTGAAACAGCTGATTTAGATAAGAAATCTAGTGGTGTTTTTATCGATCGTTTAGTTAAAGATACTTCAAGAATATCAGATATCTTTTTACAACTTAATATGTCGATTACTGATGTTATTACTAATATAGGTATTTTGGTAGCGATTTTTGTCATTAATAAATTAATCTTTGTTTATTATTTATTAGGAATTATATTAATCTTTATTTTAGAAAAAATGAGAGTTAAGAAATATAATTTAATGGATAAGGAATATCGTCGTCATGCTGAAAAAACGACTGGGTTGGCTTCAGAGTTAATTAGAGGAATTAGAGATATTAAAGTTTTAAATGCGAGTGAATCTTTTATGAAGTCAACTAGTGAAAAGATTACCGAATTAAATCAAGAAAGATATAAAATGAGTGAAGTAATGCGTAAGTATTCTTTATTAACTGGTAGTGTTCATGATATTTTAGATTTTCTTTTAATCGTAATTGCAATCTTTATGATAAGTCATGGAATGATTACAATACCTAGTGTAGTTATAATATATATGTATCGTAGTCGTGTCTTTAATTTACTTACTTTAGCTAGTCAAATGATGGAATGGTATAAGGACTTTAACTTATCGGCGGCAAGAGTTTTTGAAATAATTGATAGTGATGTCTTTAAAAAAGAAAAATTTGGAAATAAACATATTGAGCAAATTAAAGGCGATTTTGAGTTTAAAAATGTTTCATTTAGTTATGATGGAGATAAGAAAGTTTTAGATAATTTAAGTTTTAAGATTAAACATAATGAAACAGTTTCTTTTGTTGGTAAATCAGGAGCTGGTAAATCAACTATCTTTAATCTACTAGCTAAAATGTATGATATTGATTCAGGAGAAATATTAATTGATGGAATTAATATTAAAGAACTTGATCGTGATTCAATTAGAGGTAATATTAGTATTATTACACAAAATCCTTATATATTTAATATGACGATTAGAGAAAATTTAAAGATTGTTAAAGAAGGATTAACTGATGAAGAAATGATTAGTGCTTGTAAGACAGCGATGTTAGATGAATTTATTAATAGTTTACCAAATAAATATGATACTTTAATTGGTGAAGGTGGTTTAAATTTATCGGGTGGTCAAAGACAAAGACTTGCTATTGCTAGAGCTTTAGTACAAAAGACCAAAATAATCTTATTTGATGAAGCGACTTCAGCATTAGATAATGAAACTCAAAAAGGAATTCAGGAAGCGATTAATAATATGAAAGATGATTATACAATCTTAATTATTGCGCATCGTCTATCAACGGTTATAAATAGTGATAAGATAATGATGGTAGCAGATGGAAAGATTGTGGCTACTGGAACCCATGAAGAATTACTTAAAAAGAATAAAGAATATAAGAAATTATATGATATGGAATTAAAAAAGAATCTTGATTGATTCTTTTTTAGTTCATTGCTCTTTTAAACATTTTTTCTAAGTCATAAATACTAAATTTAATAATCGTTGGTCTGCCATGAGGACAATTATAAGGATTATCAGTATTTACTAGTTCATTTAAGATTTCTTCTTGAACTTCTGTACTTATTCTTGTATTAGCTTTAATAGACATTTTACAAGCTAAAGTAATAGCGATATGTTCATTAAATTTAACAGGATCAAATCTTGAACCAATATTAATAATAGTATCAAATATTTTATGAATTGATTCTTCTTCATACCCTTCTTTTAACCAGGTTGGATGTTCTTTGATGGTATAGGTATTAAGACCGAATTCTTCAATAACAAAGCCCATATTAGTTAAAATGCCTAGATGTTCTTTAATACTTAGGAAGTCACTAGCACTTAATTCAATATTAATCGGAAATAATGGAGCTACAGTAGTAATTTCTTTAGCTTTTAGAGCTTTTAAATACTTATCATAATTAATACGTTCTTGAGCAGCATGCTGATCAATTAGATAAATCCCCTCTTCGTTTTGGGCGATTATATAAGTACCTAAAGCTAGACCTACAGGATATAAGACTAGTTTTTTAAATTCATTATTAATTATTAATTCTTTTGGTTCGTTATATGGAACTTTTTCTTCCTTAATACTTAAATCTAGTTCTGTTTGATAGGTATCTTCTTTTGGTTCTTGTTCTGATACTTTAGTATCAATTATTTCATTTTTAACCATTGTAGCTGGTAAAGATATTTCAGTACTTTCTTCTTTTAGAGCATTAGGGATTAATAATTCTTGATATAATTTATTTTTAATTGTATCAACAATCATTTTATATAGTTCGTCTACTTTACTTAGTTTGATATCTTGTTTAGTAGGATGAATATTGACATCAATTAAAGTAGGATCGGTTTCAAACTTTAAGACAACAATTGGATATTTAATATCTGGTTTATAAGTATAATAGGCATCATTAATGGCACGATTTAAATCATTATTTTTGACTACACGACCATTGACGATTGTAATCATATGGTTGCGATTTGATTTTAAAATTTCTGGTTTACAGATATAACCTTCCATATCATAATCATCAGTACTAGCTTTGACTTCAAGCATTTTACTAGAAACATTTAAACCATATATTTCGTGAATAGTTTTAAGTAAGTTATTAGATCCACTTGTTTTAGTAATAGTTTTATTATTGTTAGTTAGTTCAAATTTGATATTAGGATATGACAAAGCTAATTTTTCGATAAAAGAAACGGTAATAGCTAGTTCATATTGTTCACTTTTTAAGTATTTTAAACGAGCTGGAGTATTATAAAAAAGATTAGATACTGATATTATCGTACCTTTTCTGGCATCAGCTGGTTCGTCGATTTCTAATTTACCACCTTTTAGGTGAAGATGTGTACCGACTTTAGTAGCACAAGTAATTAAATCGACTTCTGAAACTGAAGCAATTGATGGTAGAGCTTCACCACGGAAACCTAATGTATTAATAAAGAATAAATCGTCTTCTTTAGTTAATTTACTAGTAGCATGTCTTTGAAAAGATAGTAAGGCATCATCATGTTCCATCCCTATTCCATCATCAGTTATTTTTATTTCTTTTAAACCACCATCTTGTAAATCAACTTTAATACTAGTAGCATTAGCATCAATACTATTTTCAACTAATTCTTTAACGACGGATGCACATTTTTCAACTACTTCACCAGCTGCTATTTTATTAGCTAGATTTTCACTCATTACTTTGATTTTAGCCATTTTAAGACCTCCTAGAAGATTGACTCTCTTATTTCGAATATTTTATCGTTTATAGTATAAATCGTTAGATGACAAGCTTTTTTGATATTAATAAAACCTAATGATTTAATTATAAGATCTGAATTATCAGGTATATCTAATTCTAATTTAGATAAGTTAGTTAATTCGTCATTATTATCAAATATTCTTTTAATATTTAATTCATTACTTAGATAGAAAGTAAAACTATTAGTACTATTAGCATTGATTCTTATTTTATCTTCAATAATAAAAGATATAATATTTTTAGTTTGATATGTAATAGGTTTTAAATCCTTTTTAGGATTTGATCTTTCAATTAAGTCATATTCATTACTTTCATAGATAACATTATTTAAATTAAAGCCTGGTGAATCAATTAAAATTAAATGATCATTTATTTTTATCTTAATAAAATCAATAGTCGTATTAGGTATAGAACTAGTAGTTATTTTAGATGTATTTTCATTATACATTGCATTTATTTTATTTATTAAGTTAGATTTACCACTATTAGCATAGCCTAAGATATAACATTCATTTATTTTATGTTCTTCTAAATTATTGATTAGAGCTTTAGTATTTAAATTCTTTTTCGTACTTTGGAAGTAAACTGGTTCAGTTATATTGTAGTTAGTTTCAAGATAGTTAGTTAGTTTATTTTTATTGATTGATTTAGGAATGATATCAAGTTTACTAATAATTAAAGCTTTAGGACATTTAAGGTTTTTAAATGACGATAAAGTTTCTTCATTAATATTTAAAAAATCGATCATAAAATAAACATATTTAGCATTTTTATTAACTTCTTTAGTTAGATATTCATTTATATTATCTAGTTTAGTTATAAATTTTTCATTATAGTTATTTATTTTAAAACATCTTTCACAGTACTTTACTTCATTTAAATTAGCTTTTGGTGTATAACCTAGAGCATCTTTTTGAGTATTTTGTAAAATACTTCCACAACCTAGACATTTATTCATAGTACTCACCTCTTTTGATTATATTAGTTTTTTTAAATAAGTTATTTTCTCTAATACGACTTATTCGCGTTAAGAAATAATCGTGTTTAGTTAGACGATCAACTAAGATACTTAGTAGACCTATTTTATTAGCTCCTTTAATATCAGTAAATATTTCATCACCAATCATCGCAGTTTCTTGAATATTTAAATTATTTTCTTTTATTAAGCGCTTAAAAGTTATTAGTAAAGGTTTTAAAGATAGATGATAAGCTTTGACATCTAAGATAGTAGCAAAAGCAGTTACTCTTTTTTTAAAAGCATTAGACATGATATAAATAGTAAAACCTTTAGCTTTTAATTCTTTAAATAATTTAATCATTTCTTTATTTGGTTTAGAAGTTTTACTATCAGCAATCGTATTATCTAAATCAAAGATTAAGTTTTTAATCTTTTGCTTTTTTAATAAAGAATAATTAATACTAAAAATATCTTGATAATACATTTTTGGTTTATATAAGTTTGTCATAGTTAAAACCTCTTTTTTATTATAACTTAAATTTTAATTTAAAAAAACTACTTTCGTAGTTTTATTTATTCTTTGTTTTTAGCCACAAAGTTATAGGCATCCTTACACATTTCATCTAATTCTAATTCAGCATGCCAATTTAATAGTTTAGCAGCTTTTTCTGTTGAAGCATAGCAAGCATCAATATCGCCTGGACGTCTTTCGACGATTTTATAAGGGACATCAATGTTATTAACTTTTTGGAAAGTATTAACGATTTCTAAGACACTATAACCTTTACCAGTACCTAGATTGTAAGTATCGACACCTTTTTCTTGCATAACTTTTTCAATCGCTTTAATATGACCTTTAGCTAAATCAACAACATGAATATAATCTCTAACACCTGTACCATCCTTGGTATCATAATCATTACCAAAGACATTTAATTCTTTTAGTTCACCAGTTGCTACTTTAACGATATATGGCATTAAATTATTTGGAATACCATTGGGATTTTCACCGATTAAACCACTTTTATGTGCTCCAATTGGATTAAAGTAACGAAGGATAGCAATACTCCAATCGTTATCTGAAATATATAAATCATTTAAAATCATTTCAATCATCAATTTAGTTGAGCCATAAGGATTCGTTGTTTGCAAAGGAAAATCTTCAGTTATTGGTAGTTTATGAGGTTTACCATAGACAGTAGCACTTGATGAGAAGACTAATTTTTTACAATTATGGTTATTCATTACTTCTAATAAAGTTAAGGTTGAATCTAAGTTATTACGATAGTACATAAGTGGTTTACTTACACTTTCACCAACTGCTTTTAGACCAGCAAAATGGATGACAGCATCAATTTTTTCGTTAGTAAAAATATGCTCTAAAGCATCTTTATCACAAACGTCTTCTTGATAGAATTTAACATCTTTATTAGTAATGATTTTGATTTTATCAATGACATCAGCTTTAGAATTTGATAAATTATCAACGATAACTACTTCATAGCCACTTTCTAGTAATTCAACACAAGTATGGCTACCAATATAGCCACAGCCACCAGTTACAAGTATTTTCATAATATCCTCCTTATTTTAATCTGTACCACATGTTTCATTTGATGAAGCAAAGATTCGAGTACAATCTGGATCTTCGCATAGATGATCATCTTTAATATATAATAATTTTGTTTCAGCATCTTTTTTATCTGGAGTAAATGTTATAACACCATTTTTAATTTTATATTTACCTTTTTCAATATCTTTTTCTTCTGCTTCATCGGAATCTTTAAAAGTATATTTAGAAGATGACTCAAGATTATATAAAGCCATATTTACTTTAGCATTTTGTTGAGTTACTTGAACGACGGAAGGCATTTTTTCTAATTCTTCAATGTAAGTACCAATATTATCTAAAGAAGAAAAACTTACAACATAAGCGTCATTAATGTCTGGGTCATTACTTAATTCTTCTTCATAACCTTCTTTTGGTTGATAGCTATTACTTATAACATTATCAAATGTTTCGATCTTTTCAACTAATTTTTTATCATCTTCATCAGTATGTCCATCTTTTAATTGAACAACAATTAAAGAATGTTCGACATAACTACACCAGTATCCTTGATATTTTTTATTATTCTGCCAACGATATATGGAAGTACATATAATTAAAAGAAGACCAATAATTATAATGATAAGTAGAAACTTTTTATTACTTATTTGTTCTCTTTTAAACTCTTTAGTCTTTTTAGCTTTTTTAGGAGTTTTTGCTTTTGAATCTCTTTTTTCAACTCTGATTATTGCCATATTATACACCTCTTATATATTCATATTCTTTATTATTTTTTAAATCAGTTAAGTTTAGTAATTGATCAGTTATACTATTTATTTTGTATGTTGCTTTATAATCACTACGTTCGGTCTTATCTGATTTTGCTGTATATATTATATCATCTTTTATGTAATAGTAGAGAAATTCATATTCTTCTAATTTGTCTGGCTTGACAAAATTTTCATATAAGCCACTTTTACTTGCTTGAGAGCATTGATTAGAATGCGTAGGAAAGAAGATACTTCGATAAGTTGTGTAATCTAATTTCTCGGGATTAGTAAATTCATAGTTTTCCCATCTATGAAGGATTTTAAATAGTTCATGTTCTTGATAGAAGTCTTTAGCTTCTTGTAAAGTCCAAGAAAGATTTAAGTAATTATTAGCATTACCAATATTACCATTATCATACTCTTCTTTGGCTTTGTTGAAATTTGCTTTTAATTCATCATCAGATGAGATATCTAGTTTGGTTGTAAGCGTATAATTTTTTAAAGCTTTATACATATTTTGATAGTTAGAATACCTTTCAGAAACGACAAATGATTTATCTTTATAAACGTAATAACTAGATTTATTATAAACTAAATTAATACTATCAACGAGATATGAAAATGATTCATAATCCATATGATTATAATCAATATAATAAACATTGATATGAGTTTTGTTAACAATATTTTCTAAATCTTTCATAAAGGCTTTATAATCATCAGTATTTTCATTAACAAAAGCAAAGACAAAGTCTTTTTTATTATTCATATTAACTAGAAAATCATGACTAGTTATTTCAACTAATTTATATTCTTCTTTAGAATTACATGAAGAAAGAATAAGACATATTAAAAGTAACATAAATAGTTTTATAAGTCTTCGCATAATATCATTCCTTAAAGAAATTATATCATTTTTAATAGTTATTTTAAATATAATTAATTAGGTGATTTGATGTTTTTGAAGTTACTTAATTTATTTAAAGGTTTATTTGCTTTTACAGGTAGTTATTCTAATAATGTGTTTCCTGAACCACTTAGTAGTTTAGAAGAAGAGGAATGTATTAAGAAGATGATTGATGGTGATATGGAAGCTAGGAATAAGTTAATTGAACATAATTTAAGATTAGTAGCACATTTATGCAAGAGATTTGAAGATAAAAATATATCAAGTGATGATTTAATTAGTATTGGGACGATTGGTCTTATTAAAGGAATAGATAGTTACGATCCAAGTAAGAAGATTAAAATTACGACTTATATTGCTAAATGTGCAGAAAATGAAATATTAATGTATTTTAGAAGTAATAAGAAGTATGGGAATGATATTAGTTTAAATGATTATATTGGTTTAGATAAGGATGGTAATGAAATATCTTTGATTGATGTTTTACCAGATGAAGAAGATGATTTACCGACTAAAATATTTAATAATATTAATTTAGAATTATTACATAAGTATTTAGAGGTTTTAAGTCCTAGAGAAAAAGAAATTATTATTAAAAGATATGGTTTATATAATACGGAACCATATACGCAGAAAGAGATTGCTAAAGAGTTAAAGATATCACGTAGTTATGTATCAAGAATTGAAAAAAGAGCTTTGGCTAAGTTATATAAGGAATTTTATAAAAATAACAAATAAAAAAAGAGATTACTCTCTTTCGTCTAAATTAATATTATCGACATCATCGACCATTGTAAGTTGTTCTTTAACAACTTCTTTAATACGAGCTTTATAAATTTTAATACTGCGACGTAGATTGTCGACTTCGATTTCCGTCTTTTCGGCTTTAATTAAAGCATCATTTACAATTTGTGAAGCATTCTTTTTGGCGTTTTCAATTATAATGTTAGCTTCTTCTTTGGCAATTCTCCTTATTTGATTTGATGAGTCTTCAGCAATTAAAACAGCTTTATTCATGGTTGTTTCAATGTCTTTATAACGATTAAGTTCACTTTGAAGGAAAGCAACTTCTTTTTCTTTGCTCTTTAATTTATTTAAGATACTTTCATATTCAGTGGTTACTTCATTAACAAAAGAATTTACTTCATCTTTGTCATAACCATTAGTGACTGTGTTAAAATTTTTCATGACTCACCTCTTATAAAGAGTATGATATTACCATTCTATTTCTTCTTCACTTTTTTCTTGTTCTTTGGCACTATCATCACTTATCTTACCTTGAACATTAACATTATTTGGTGTACAAAGATAAATTCCAACACCAACTTTTTGCATAGTTCCGCCTATAGCATAAATGCAACCACTCAAAAAGTCAATAATTCTTTTTGCTTGATCTGATGTAACTCTTTTTAAATTTACAACTACACTATTACGATTTTTAAGATGATCTGCTATTTGTTGAGATTCAGAATAAGCACGTGGTTCTAATAAGATCATTTTATTAGAACTATTATCTATTTCTTTAGAATCTGTTTCATAATAGTTATCTTCTGTACCATTTAAACTTCTTTCATCATCATCAACTGGTTCAAATATCTTCTTTATACTAAATGCCATATATATGCCTCCTACACTTTATTACCCTTTTAATTATAAATGATATTCTTTATTTTTTCAATATAATTAAGATAAAAATATTATTTATTTAACGGAGGATGAAAAGTTAATTTAGGATGTTCTTTACCTAAGTCTAATTGACTTGCAATAAGACTTTCATATGTATTATGAAGATTTGTTATTGCTTCATCTTTTTGAGTATGATGAAGTTTACTAATAGCTTTAAATGTTTTATTACTTATTGGTTCATCATTTTTTAGAGCTGTAAATGATTTTATTGAGACTATTATTATTTCATTATTGTATTTAGTATAGATGATTGTGATAGATTTACCATGTAAACGATAGATTCCAATACCATCTTTTTCCCCTATTTTAGTACCAGAAACAGTATTATTACCTAAAGCAGTTAATTGATTATATATGTCTTCATATAATACAATATCTAATAATTCTATATTAGCCATTAATACTGGTAAATGAGAATGATCAGTTAAGTAATAGAAGTTATTTCTTTCAATACTTGATGGATTCTTAGCTCGATCAATAATTATTTTTAAAGAGTTTAATTTTTGAAATAGATATTCTATTGATGTATGTGCCTCATTTGTTCCTTTAATAAAATCAATGTATTTACATATTGAATAAATATCGTTTTTAATACTTACTAATAAGGTGGCAGTATCGATATCGTCGGTAGTAGCTATTAATTTATCAGCTTCTGCTAAGGTATCAAGGTCTTCTTTAGCAATATAGAAACTCATTATACGTTTTAATTCAGCTTGTTCTTTAGCTTCTTTGTGTTTATTTAAGGCATCCGTCATTAATAAAGTGTAAGTGTTTATCTGTTCTTCATTTAAACCAGCTAAAGATAATAATTTAGTGAATTCATCAATGTTATTTGGTAAACTTATTATTTCATCACCTTTAAGATATTTTTGTAGTTCCATAATGGCTCTTTTTTGACTAGTTAATTGCTTTTTTTGAGTTTTAGGACCTTTTAATGCTCTCAAATATGAATTAACTTGTTTAAAGTATTCCTTATTTTCTTGCTTATCTTTGGCTATTATAGTCGTAAATACTTTATCTAAGATAAATAGAAGATTAGCGGTAGATATGTCAGAGTTTAATTCATTATTAGAATCAAAATAAGTAGCTAAATCACTTATAATTTCACGTTCAGCATTTTCAGGATCTTTTTTTACTGGTCTTGATAATTCGCTAAGTTGACTTAAGAAATCTTTAGCCTCTATTTTATTTATTTGACAATAATTTAATAATTCAGATATGACATTATTTAACGGAAATATTTCTTCAGTAACTAAGCCATCATCATTTATACGATGAATGGCATAAACTAATTCATCTATTATACGTTGTAAGGTAACTCTTTTCTTATCTAATTCTTCATAGACGTAATTATAAGCGAATTCTTGTAGTTTAGCTTCTGATGGTTTTAGATGAATATTAATTAATCTTTTTGGTTTACTATCGTAATACTTTTGAATAAATGATTCTCGAGTACCATATTCTGTTAAATTGAAATTTTTAACAAGTGATAATGAAGATATTTCTGTTTCTATACTAACTAAATCTTTTTTTAAAGTAATAACTCTTGTATTTAAATATTCTTTAAATTGTAATAAATCCATAATATTTCACTCCCTTTTTAAAAATACTTTGTTTATTATATAATATATTTTTTTGATAACCAAATAAAAAGGCAGAAGATTTTCTGCCTTTACTGGAATTTGACATTAAAATTCAATTTTACTTTTTATATAATCAGATAGTTCATCGATATTTAATTTGATTTGTTCCATCGTATCACGATCTCTTACGGTAACAATATTGTTTTCTAAGGTTTCATCATCGATTGTAATACTAAATGGGGTTCCAACAGCGTCATTACGACGATATCGTTTACCAATAGAACCTGATTCATCATATGTAACATAGAAGTCTTTACATAGTAATGAATATACTTCCATAGCTTTATCTTTATGAACTTTTTTAATTAATGGTAAGATTGTAGCTTTAATAGGTGCTAATGCTGGATGAATCTTTAAAACTTCACGTGAATCGTTATTATCTAGTTCTTCTACTTCATAAGCATTGCATAAGAAAGCTAAGATGGCACGATCTAAACCTAATGATGGTTCAATAACATATGGAAGATATTTTTCGTTTGTTTCAGGATCTAAGTATCTTAAATCTTGTTTTGAATGTTCCATATGAACACCTAGGTCATAATCAGTACGATCAGCTATACCCCATAATTCACCCCAACCCATTGGGAATAGGAATTCAATATCAGTCGTAGCTTTACTATAGAAAGATAATTCTTCTTTAGAGTGATCACGATATCTTAAGCGATCACTTTTCATACCTAATGATTTTAACCAATCAATACAATAATTTTTCCAATAACCGAACCATTCTAGGTCAGTGTCTGGTTTACAGAAGAATTCAAGTTCCATTTGTTCAAATTCTCTTGTTCTAAAGGTGAAGTTACCTGGAGTTATTTCATTACGGAAACTTTTACCTGTTTGACCAATACCAAATGGTACTTTAGCACGCATACTTCTTTGAACATTTAAGAAGTTAACAAAGATACCTTGAGCTGTTTCACCACGTAGATATACTTTTGATTTAGTATCTTCAGTAACACCTTGATGAGTTTCAAATAATAAATTGAATTTTCTAATTGGCGTGAAGTCTTCAGCACCACATTTTGGACATGTAATATGATTGTCAGCGATAAACTTCTCTATTTTTTCATTATCCCATCCGTCACCAGTTTCTTTACCTTTGGTAAATTCTTCAATTAATTTATCAGCACGATGACGACTCTTACATTTTTTACAATCAATTAATGGATCGTTAAAATTAGTGACATGGCCACTAGCTACCCATACTTCTGGATTCATAAGAATAGCTGCATCTACACCATAATTATAAGGATTTTCTTGGATAAATTTTTTCCACCAGGCACGACGAACATTTTCTTTTAATTCTCTTCCTAATGGTCCGTAATCCCATGTATTAGAAAGTCCACCATATATTTCACTTCCTTGGAAGATGAAACCATATTGCTTACAATAATTTACTATGTCATCCATTTTAATTTCTTTCATAAATATTTCCTCACTTTCAAATTTTATTAGCGATGATAATAAAAAAACTTCTAGAAATATGTAGGAACGAGTTATTACCCGCGGTTCCATCCTACTTATTTCTAGAAGAAATCACCTTTATTTATATAGCTCATGGTTGCCAACCCACTCATCGCTTGTATGTCCTAATTATAACAAATTATTTTTTTAAGTCAACTTTATTTTTTTTATAATCAAATATAATAACTATTATGTATATTATTAAGCTTATAAGAGATATTATAGCTCCTTCTTTTATCATTGGCGTATGATATTTAAGTTCAATAGTATGTTTACCTTTATCCATATAAGTACCTAAGAAGTATTTGTTAACATTTAAGATTTCGGATTTTTTACCATCGATATATAAATCCCAACCATCAACATAAGCAGTGGCAAATTGAATGATACCAGGTTTTTCTAAGTCTACTGTACCTTTCATATAGCCGTTTTTATATTCAATTGTTTTATAATTTGATTTATTTAAGTTAGCTATATCATCTTCATAATCATCGAAGGTAACTAGTAATAGTTCTAAATTGTCGTAGGTATATTCACCTAAAGCTGATAATGTTATTTCAAGTTTGTTATCTTCGATATCATCTAGATTATCATAATAACCTAAATTAACTAATACATTATTGCTGCCACTTGAATATGATTCATAACGATTATCACGGAATGCTTTAGTAAACTTCTTTTCATTATAAGTTATTGTCATAGTAAATGATGATTTGTCATCATAGTGTTCGTATGATCTATCAAATTCACGTTTTGAGTAATTTTGTTGAGTAGTTTTTATTTTGTATAATTCTTTCTTTGTATATGGTTTTAATTCAATATTATCTATCTTTAAATATATTTCACCATTAAATTTTTGATTTGGTTCAATTGTAATAGTAATCTTATTATCATTTTCTTCATCGTCACTACCATTTTTAGTAACAGCTATATGATGACTATCATTAGAAATTTGATACTCTAATTTACTAATGTCTTTTGATATTCCTTCATAATAAGAATCATTATGAACGATATTTTTACTATCATTTTTACTAAGGACTATATTTTTTAATAAACTACTTTCTTTTTCAAGGTTATCTAAATTTTCATATTCATCTGTATTAATGTACTTATCATAATACGTAGCAAATGGAACCGGAGTTCTATTTTGATAAATATTTGATTCATCTTCTTTAAGCAATTTATAACCATATGGTAAATCTTTATCATCTGCCATAACATAATATTTTGTGCCTAATAAAGTGGTAATTTTAGTACGATGATTAAATTGTGATGTTTCCATACTAGTTGAATATGCTATATTGGATAAATCATATGGTAATTGTTGGAGTATTCCTGGAACAATACTATAATAATAGCTTATTGTATTATAATTAAAGAATAAACCATCATTAAATGTATCACTTTGTGTTTTACCTATTTTATAAAATTCATTATCTGTGTCATTTATTTCAGATACAAGTTGATCGAACGCTGGTGCAAAGCCGTAATTAGTATTGTAAAAGTATGTAACTGCTCCGGAATTTATGTATTCTTCTACTACTCTATTTTCATCAAAAAATAAATTATTACGGTTAGCAGTAATGCATACTAAAATTATAGTTACTAGTATATTATAAGTACAATATTTCTTTAAATTGGTTGTTTTCTTTATGTATTTTTCTATATCATTTCTAAAGTAGAAAATCAATAATAATATAGTTACACACATAATTGAAAAGACGGCAATTTTATCAAGTGTTCCATAATGAAAAGCTATAGCAAAGTATATTAAATTAAAAATAATTATTAGCAATAAATCCTTTTTTGTTAAATTAATTTCATTATTCAATAATTCTGTAATTAATAAACACAAAACTAATGATATAACGAAGACATGACGATTTGTTGGAAATGAAAAACCAGCAAAGATACCTGATAAAAATGGTAATAATGATACTATTAATAAAGCAGCGGCTAAAAGAAGATAACGATAATTCTTTTTATAATTTTTTATAGCTATTGGTAATGCTATTAAAATTATTGGATTTAAACCTAAAGCAACTAATTGGTTAGCTTGGAATGTTGCTAATGATCTAGCTATACTTGCATAATAAGCATAATTATATTTAAAGTCAAAAATTGATAAAGAACTTCCTCTATTTGAATTTAAATACTGATTTAAAATTGGTAATAATACAAATGAAGACATTATGATACCAATTATTGAACATAAGAATACTTTTATTAAATTTTTGACAATAACTTTTATACCATCTTTCTTATATGTAGAAATGATTAGAATTAAACCATATATTAATAAACATAATGACATTATATATGCAAAGTAAAAACTTGAAACAAAGGAAATAAAAATCATAAATATATAGAATACTTTTTTGTTTTCTAGAACTATTTTATCCATTCCAAGAAGCAATAATGGGAATAATATAAAGGCATTAGCAAAATATGGATGTCTAAAAGCCAAAGCTAAACTATAACTCATAAATGTATAACATATAGCACCATTTATTGAAGCAAAATTATTATATTTTTTATATTTGGCGTAAATAATAAAACTTATGCCAATTAAATAGAATCTTATAAAAATTGATAAAGTATAAAAATAATATAAAAATTTTTCTGGTACTAAGACGCTTAAATAGCTAATAAAATCACCTATAATATAGTATCCATAGTCAGCAAATAAATCGATACCATTACCAATGCGCCATGTAAACGTATTAAATTCTCCTGCTTTAAAGAAATTTAATAAGAGGCTTCGCCAACTTTTTAAGGTAACAAAGTGTTGGTTTATAGCATCAACGCTACTCACAAATGATTTTCCAGCATAGCTAAAGCATAAATATATAAAAATAGATAGTATTATAAATATTATAGAATATGTTAGAATTGCTCTTCCAGTTTTCTCTTTTGCAAATAATTTTTTCATTGTTACTCCTCCAGTTGCTTTATTCTTTTAAATTGCACATTAAATATATTTTAACACTTTAAGATTATGTAGTCTATAAATAAAAATAGTCTAGTATTAAACTAAACTATTTATTCGTTGTAAGAAATCTTTACTTTTTAAATATAAACCAGTATATCTTTCATAATATTTATTTAAGAAATAATTTATTTCATTAGCTACTTCTTTAGTTATCTTAATATCAGATATGGAACTGATATCAATTAAATAATACATTCTGATTAATTTAATGGCTTTAGGAGAGATTATCTTTTCGTTAGTATAACAATCTTGGCAGATAAATCCTCCTTCGTCAGGATCTAAAGTAACTATTTTAGTTTTATTACCACATTTAATACAAGAATCTAAATTTAAACCGACTCCTAAATAATCTAAATATTTTAATTCTAAGATATTTGTTAAAATTAATGGGTTTTGTTTATCATTTAATTTTAAAACAGTATTGATAAAGATATTGTATATTTCTGGATCATTATTTTGTTTAATTACTTGATATGTTAGATCAGTTATATATGACATATAACTTATTAATTCAATATCTTCTTTGATATTTAATAAATTATCGATAATATCGACATCTACTAAAGTAGATAATTTATTTTCATTATATTTGATATGGAAATAAGCATAAGTAAATTTAAGTGTTTTAGTACGTAAAGGACTTTTAAGACTTTTAGCATTATGACACATAATACCTATTAGACCTTTTTCTTTAGTTAAAACATTAATTATTTTAGAATTATCTCCATAAGGAGTTTCAGTTATTATTATTCCTTCAAATTTACTTATCATATTTATCACTTCTATTTTTTACCTTTGTATTTTAGATAGTATTCTATTTTGCCGGTCTTTTTAAATAATTCCCAAGCTTCCTTTTTATTCATAAAAAGAACCCATCCTTTCTAAATATATAATGGGTTCTTTAAATATTTTTTATTCACTAAATATAATCTTTTTCATTGAAACCTAATTCGTTTAGATATCTTTCTTTATCACGCCAATTACGAATTGTTTTAACATATAATTCAAGATATACTTGTTTACCAATTAGTCTTTCAATATCTTTTCTGGCTTCTGTTCCTACAGCTTTTAGTAAAGAACCTTGTTTACCAATTACTATTTTTTTAATTGAATCACGATCAACGATAATATCAACTGTAATATTAACGATATTTTTCTTCTCTTCGTATTTTGATGTTATACAAGTAATACTATGAGGGACTTCTTCTTCAGTCATTCTGAATATTTTTTCTCTAACATACTCACTAACAATAAAACTTAATGGATTAGTAGTGATGGTATCTTCATCAAAATAACGAATATCATCAGTTAGATATTTTTTTATGACATTAATTAAGGTTTGAATGTTATTTTTTTGAAGAGCTGATATTGGTACGATTTCGGCAAAATCATATAAATCTTTATATGAATTTATTGCCCCATATATTTCTTCTTCACTCATTTTATCAATTTTATTTAGAACTAATATTACTTTAGAATCAGTACTATTTAAAGAACTTATAATTTTTTTATCGCCAGGACCAATACCGTCTTTAGCATCAACTACTAGTAAGATGACATCAACATCTTTAGTTAGGCTTTGAGCTTCTTTATTTAAAACTTTACCTAGTTTATTAATTGGTTTATGAATACCTGGAGTATCGACAAAAACGATTTGATAACCATTTTCATTATAAATACCTTGGATAATATTTCTCGTTGTTTGAGGTTTGTTAGATGTAATAGCTATTTTTTCATTAATAATGGAATTTAATAATGTTGATTTACCAACATTAGGTCTTCCAATTAAACTTACAAAACCACTTCTCATTAGATACCTATTAATGTTGTAATATATGGAATATAAATAATACAACCAATTACAGCAGCCATCATAGCTAAGACAAAGGTGGCTGCACTACCACAATCTTTGGCTATTTTAGCTAAAGGATGAATTTCTAAAGTAACTAAATCAACTGTTGCTTCAATGGCTGTATTTATAAGTTCAGCAGATAAAACCATGCCAATAGCCATCATTGTAACTAACCATTCAAATGCCTTAACACCAAAGAAAATATTAGCAATTATAACACAGATAGTTGCTATAACATGAATTAACATACTTTGCTCATAACGATAAGCATATTTTAAACCATCTATTGAATAAGTAAAACTTTTATAAAATCTCTTAAAACCATGTCTTTTAATATCATCTCTTGATATTTTCGTCATCTAACATCAACTCCTGTAATTCAAACATGACTTTTTCATCTTTTTCATTCATATGATCATAGCCTAATAAATGTAATAAGCCGTGAACAGCTAAAAAAGATAATTCTCTTTTTTCGCTATGGCCATAATCTACCGCTTGTCTTTTCATCTGCGGAATACAGATGTATATGTCACCAAGCACTCGAATATCATTATACAATAAATCATTACTATCTTCAAATGCAAAAGATATAACATCTGTAACCCTGTCAACATGACGATATTCCCTATTAATTTCGTGAATTTCATCATCACCAACAAAGATAATAGAAAAGATAGCGTTCTCTACTTTTTCATGTTCTAATGTATGATCTAATAAACTATATAAATAGTCATAATCTTTATATAAATCATTGTCAATTATACTATAATCATTTTTCATTAAATTCTAAGCCCCCAAATACTGCCAAATAAGAAGACAATTACAATTAATATAATAATGGCAATTATGTTATAGAATACATTATTTTGTAAAAATTTTGGTAAATGCAAACGAATTGCTCTAACACTAATGTAACCCATAAAGCCTATAATTGAACCAATTACATTTAATATAATGTCATCAACATCAAAAGCACGACCTATTTTATATTGAATTAGTTCAGCTGTCAAACTTATGATAATAGATACTACTAAAATATGAGGTACTCTTTTGGCTTTTAAATAATCAGATACAAAGTAACCAAATGGAACAAATAAGACAATATTACCTACAACATTATAGAAAAATGCCTTAGAGCCAATGGCATATCTGGTCATTTCTTGAAAAGGAATGAAATTCATGCCACTTGAGGCATTCTCAGTACTTAGTAATAAGAAATATAATAAAATAATATAAATACTAAATAACAAAGAATAAAACTCTTTATAGAAGACGAATTTATCATGATTAATTATTACTCTAGTTATTTTTAGGACGGCCATTATTACAACAAATAACGTTAACATAGGCCATGTTTCTTTTATGGCCCAGTAAAATGTATCGTAAAATGGAGATAAATTACCCATAAACTCACTCCTATTCTTGGTTTTCTTCAGTATTTATTGGTTCTTTTGAAACTGTACCAATTTCTTCTTCGGCTACTATAAATACTTCAATATCTATTTTACTATTATTTATATCTTTTTTCAAAACTTTTTGAGTGATTATTTTAGATTCACCTTTTAGGACTTTTTTCATCTTATTTGTTATCTCTTTTTGAATATTAATTTCTAGTTCTTTAGAAGTATATTCTTTAGGAGTTATTTTAACTTCTTGATCGGTAATTAAAGATAGTTTAAAACCAAATAAGTTAACAATATTCTTTTTAGTTGATTTAAAGTTACTTAGACGATCTTTAAAGATACGATAACTCTTATTATTAAAGCTTAGCTCGATATTATATCTTTTTTTGGCTAATTTAGTTGTTTCTTCATAAGTTTTAGGAATAGATATATTAACTGTATACCAAGTACGACCATAGACTTTACCACTAGCACATACTTGTTCTTTTATTTCTTCATTAAACTTAATATCACCTGAGATTAAAATATCTCCTTTTTTTACTGAATCATTAATATCTACGACTTCCATACCTTTACTAGTTATAATACGCGTAATCATACTATCTTTTAGAGATATAACATTACAATATGGTTCTTCTTCAACTTTATCTTTAATTATTTTAGGTTCTATATTAATAAGGTATTTCATACCTTTTCTTTCAATATTAAGCCATTCTATTTGATCTTTATTATTATTTAAGATTATTTCTTTAATACGAGATATTTGTTTTTCAGATTTAACTAAAGTATATTCTTTAATATTATTTTTATCTAACTCATTAATAATTAAGCTTTTTAAGCTACTATCAGCAGTTATAACATTGATATTAATAATAAATCTCGTAAAGATAAAAATAAGTGATATGACGCTTAATAAATAGTAAAAGGATACTTTGTTTTGTTTTAAGTAATTGATTATTTTAGTTTTACCATAATAATTGATTATTTCATAATTATAGTATTTGTTTACTTTATCTAAGTCTTGTTCTTTGATTTTAACGATAATATTATCTTTATTATATTTTATATTATAAATATTTATATTTAAATTTCTTAAGTATTTAATGGTCTTATTAGGTGATTTAGTAGTAATACTTATCTCAATTAAGTTAATTATAGATATATTCCATACTTTCTATATGACCATTAAATAAGATTTCTTTATCTAACATTTTAACTATTTTAAAATTTAATCCTTTGATATTTAGATTAAAATTAGTAAACTTAAGAAGTATTTGTTTATCTGTAATTGATAATAGTTTTTCATAATTAGTTATATAGATTTTATTATTGGTAAGATTTATGGAATATGCTTCATTAATAAAGATATTTTTAAGGTTATCTATTATCATTTAATCACCTAGATAATTATATGAAAAAAGAATACTTTTTAGTATTCTTAGTTTTTACTAGATTGATAATGAATTATATATGTGATAGACTGAATTAAGTTGGAGGCGATTTTATGAAAATTATTAATATTTGCATAAAAATTTGCAATAAAATAATTTACATTTTATCCTTTTTATTCTTGTTATTTTTAACAATTGATTCTTTAGTTAAGACTTCCTATATTCCACCTCTTTCATCAGGTACTAATGAAATTACTTTTTTTATAAAGATAATATTTTATTGGGTATTTTAGCGATTGCTCTATTTTTTATCATAGGAGGAATACTTTTTAGTAAACTGAAAATCACAGCTAATTTAAAGAAGAAAATTATTAACATATTACTTTGTACTCTATGTATTATAAGCATTTTATGGGTTTTTATGGCGAATTATTCTTTGAGGGCTGATAGTTTATTATGTTTTCAAACCGCTAAAATGTTTTCGTTAGGTAATTATAGTGCACTTTTACAGGGAAATTATGTTTATTTTTATCCTTATCAACTTGGTTTAATATTTTTCGAAGAAATATTATTTAGATTATTTGGAAATAATTCTATTCTACTATTTCAATTAATTAATTGCATTAGTATGATTATTACTTATTATTTAATAGTTAAAATTTTTGATATTTTATTTAAAAAAGAAAATAATAGTATTTTATTAATGATTCTTCTATTTTGTTTTATTTTTTATATTTTCTTTTGTTCTTTTGTCTATGGAAATTTAATATCTTTTTGCTTATCGGTTATATCAATTTATTATTTTCTTTTATTTAATAATGAGTCTAAAAAATGGAAGAAGATACTTTTTGCTTTAGTATCGGTAATATCAATGGGAATTGCATATTGTATTAAATCTACAGCTTTAATTATTGTTATTGCCTTAGTAATTATAAGTTTTATAAGCTTTTTTGATAAAAAAGACAAAATACATTTCATTTATATCTTATTAATGATTTTATTCTTTAGTCTTCCATTAAATATAATTTATAAATATTATGAGAATAGAAGTAATATTACTATAAATAGTGGTGTTCCTAAAATTGGGTGGATTGCTATGGGATTACACGATGGTATGATTGGTCCTGGTTGGTGGGATGACAGTGCAAGACAAAATTATATCAATGTTGGGTATGATGACGCTCATTATAACGAATTAGTTATTAACGATATTAAAGATCATCTTAATAATTTTAAGAATCATCCGAAGAGCTTTATATTATTCTTTTATAAAAAGATTTCTTCACAATGGAACAATCCGACATATCAGGCTTTATGGAATTTAACGGACACAGGTAAAAATAAAATTGCTAATTCATTAATCAAAGGAAGATTGTATAATTATTCGTATGTATATGGTAATTATTATCAATTAATTATTTATTTTGGATGTTTATTATATTTAATAATGTATAGAAAAGATTCTGATTATTTAAAGATGCTATTCTTGTTAATTTTTATTGGAGGTTTCTTATTCTATTGTATGTGGGAAGCAAAATCTCAATATATTCTTCAGTTTTTTGTCGGTTTAATTCCTTATGCTTGTTTAGGATACAACAAATCTTGGTTAATATGTTCAAAATTATATAAAAAATATAAAATAAATAAAACTAAAAGTAGATAGTGTTACCTATCTACTTTTTTGTTATTTAAGTTCTTCTTCAATAATATATCTTGGTCTTCTTTTGGTTTCATTATATATCTTACCAATATATTCTCCTATTACGCCTAATGATATCATTTGGACACCAGATACTAACCAGATAGAACAAACAATAAAGGTCCAACCATCGACGGTATTACCTAGAACTTTTTGAATAATAGAATATATTAAGACACCAACACTGATAAGACAGAAGATAAAGCCAAGAAATAGGATGAATCTAATTGGTTTAATACTAAATGATGTTATACCATCAAAAGCAAATGATAACATTTTCTTTAATGGATATTTAGATTCACCAGCAAATCTTTCATTTCTTTCATAGGTTACAATTTCAGATTTAAAACCAATTAAGGGAACGATACCTCTTAAGAATAAATTTACTTCAGTAAAGTTTTCTAGTTCATCTAAAGTTCTTTTTGACATTAGACGACAATCAGCATGATTGTAGACGATATCAACGCCCATTAATTGCATAAATTTATAGAAACCTTGAGCAGTAAATCTTTTAAAGAATGTATCTTTCTTACGAGATGATCTAACACCATAGACAATATCGTTACCTTCATTATATTTTTCAACCATTTTATCAATAACATTTATATCATCTTGTAAATCAGCATCCATACTGATAACCATGTCAGCATAGTTTTTAGCAGTCATAAGACCAGCTAATAAAGCGTTTTGATGGCCTCTATTACGTGATAAGGTTAAACCAGTAAATAATTCATCTTTACTATGTATTTCTTTAATTATTGACCAGGTATTGTCTTTAGAGCCATCATTAACATACATTACTCTACTTTGGTCGGAAATTAATTTATCTTTAATTAGTTTTTCCATTTTATTTTTTAATTGTTTAGTAGTTTCATGAAGGACTGCTTCTTCGTTATAGCATGGAATTACTAAATATAATATATTATTTTTTGCACTCATTTTAATAGCCTCACATTATATTACATCTTTAAAAATAACTTTAATTACTCTTTCAGATGCATTACCATCATCTAAATAATTAAACTTTTTATTAAATTTTTCATATTTCTTTTCATATTTTTTATAATCTTTTTCTAAATTAGCTAGATTCTTTTCAAGGTCTTCTTGGGTTTCAGCAATTGGACCTGGTAATTCATCTAAATCTAAATAGAAATCTCTTAATTTACCTTTATATAAATCTAAGTCATACATATAAAAGATCATTGGTCTTTTTAGATTAGCAAAGTCAAAGAAAACACTGGAATAGTCTGTCATAATTATATCACTAACGATATACATATCATTTATATTATCATTACCTGAGACATCAATAACAAAGCCTTTATATTTACTCACATCAACTTGTTTAGCTACAAAGTAATGAGGACTAAATAGTATGACATATTTATCACCGAATTTTTTCTTTAATGAATCAAAATCGATACCTAAATTATATGTATATCCTACTCCTGATTCATGTTGGTTATCTCTAAAAGTTGGTAAGTAGAAAATAACTTTTTTATCTTTAGGAATATGATATTTTTCTTTTATTCTTTTAACATCTTTTTCAGTGTAATGAAATAATGAATCATTACGAGGATAACCTTCTTCAATAATTATATCTTCTAAGCCTAGATTTTTTAAATTGAAAGCTGAAGTAAATTTTTCAGTACAGAATTTAGATGGAGAAATAAAATAATCAAATCTTTTAGCATCAATATCATTTCTTTTTCTAATTTCTTCAACGCTATTTAAGACACTACCATCTACTTCGATATCGCATCTTAATCTTTTTAGTGGTGTTCCATGCCAACATTGAACATATACTTGATTGTCTTTTTTAGTAATAGCTTCTTCGACTATTGAATTAACAATCCAATATTTTGACATTGATAGATATTTATAATAATCTGGGCTATCATGTTTAACTATAATTAAATTTTTATTAGGTTTTACTTCATGGCTACTTGGATCAACAAATGACCATACAAAAGTGTAATCTTTAAACTCTTTCATTTCTGTCATTTTTTCATATATAGCTTTAGGACTACAGCCATAAGTACGACCATTGAAGGTTTCAAATAAAATAGTCTTATCATCTACTTTATATTTTTTATAATATTTATGATATGCCATTTTACCTTGAATATTTTTAGCTTTACGTAATATTTTTCTTAAAAAAACATTCTTTTTAGCTAAATCAACAAGTATTTTTCTTATCTTCTTTATCATTTTAATTCTCCTTTTATTAATTCATAAATCTTTTTAGTACTATCTTTACTTAAGTTTGTAACATATTTTGTTCTAAAATTCATTAATACTTTTTCATCATATAAATTCTTCTCGATTACTTTAACTAAATCTTCAATATTTTTTGATACATAACCTGGTAATTCTTCAAAAAGATTAACATTTAAACCATTTTCTTCTTCGTATTGATTATAATCGTAAACGTAAAGTAATATTTTAGTTTTTAAGATAGCTGCTTCAATCATCAATGCTGAATAATCAGTTATAACATAATCAGCAGTTTTTAATAATAATGGATAATTTACTTTAGGATTGATTATAATATCTTTATATTTAGATGAATCTATTTTTTGCGCATCTAATTCATGCAAAGTTATAACTAGATTATACTTATGATAATCAATATTATCAATCACTTCTTGAATGGCATCACGACCATCTTTTCTAAATGTTGGTGAATATAAGATAATTGGTTTCTTCTTATCCAATTGAGGAATACTTTTATATATTTCATTTTTATTACTTTTGATATTTAGTAAATAATCTATATAAGGAGTTCCTATAGAAATTACTTTATTGATATCAGTATTAAAGGCTTCACTAAATGGTTTATTCATTGCGTCTGATCCAGATAATATGTAATCATAATTGGCATGCATATTTAGTATTTCAGCTGTTTTAGGGTTCATTCCATCTTTTAGGCCAATTGATTGATAACCGAACTTTTTAATGGCTGCTAAGGCATGCCACATTTGAATAATACATGTATGTTTTTTATGTTTTAAACAACTTATTAGTACATTATAGCCATCAGTAATTACTACTTTAGAAGTAGCAATATAGTACATTTGCTTATATAAAGTAAAATAGTATTTTAGACAGTTTCCTAGTTCTTTAAATATTAATGGTAATTGTTTAAATAAATTCTTTTTTGAATTATGAAGGATTTTATTTAATCCTTCAGACACTCTTAAACAACTTATTTTAATATCAATATTAGAATCTTCTTTTTCAATATATTCAGCTAATAATTGATAATTTAAAGATGGTTTATTAGTTTGTCTACTTAGTAAAAATACTCTATTTCTCTGTTTAGTAAAAAGTTTTATAAAGAAATAAATTATTTGTAAGTGGATTTTAAAAATAATTAGTATTATTTTCATAATAATGCTCCTTTTTAAAAAACTACCAATAAAGATTGGTAGTTAATTACTATTTTTGATCATCATCTTTATGTGTGGCTATAAAATTACGAAAATTAGTTGAAGAAAAATCACTAACTCTTTGGAAGAAAACAACATTGCAATAATCTTCTAGGTATTTAAATTTATCGCTACCTTCCCAATCACTACCCATTACTAGAGTATCAATATTATTAGTTTCTATGTCATGAACTTTTTGTTCCCAATTTTCTTCAGGAATGACTTCATCAACATATTTTATAGCTTCCATGATTATTTTTCTTTCTTCATAATTTAAATATGAGTGTTTATGTTTAATGGCATTAAATTCATCAGTTGATACACCAACAATTAGATAGTCACCTAAACTTTTAGCATATTTAAGTAAGGCAATATGTCCTGGTGTAAGTAAATCAAATGTACCATAGGTAATTATTTTTTTCATTTTATTCCTTCATTCTTTTTAAATTTATTTATTCATTTTTATATTTTTATTTTACCATTTTTTAATTAATATATAAAGATAAAGTGTAAAGTTTGATATTTATTGTATTAAATAAAAAAAGATTAGTTAGCTAATCTTTTTAATTTATTATCTTTAAAAAATAATAAAGTATCCTTTAATTTAATTAAACTATATGATGCTAATGTAATCATAAACGGTAAGAAACTATATAAATATCTAGAATTACATTCCCAAATTAATTCAAATAGGAATATACCTACTATCATTAATTGTGATATAAAGACATAACTATTTTTGTCTTCAATATTGTATATAGCTGAGATAATAATTAATATCCACATAATTATATATAGACTATTTAAATATTTAATATATTTATTAAAATGTTTGCCATTTAAAGTAACAGTTTCGTTAATAAAGTTTTTCTTTGCTGGATGTCTTCCTAAATAATCACTTGTTCCTAATGTTGGATTAGTCCATGTTCTAATATTTTTAGTTATGAGAATCCTTTTTATTAGTTTAACAGGACCAAAATAATTTATTCTTTCTTTTATTTTGTCTATATTTGCTTCTTTTCGTTTTTGGATTGTATCAAAAGATTTTGTATATTTAACGTCATCTTCATTATAACCACCTTCAGTTTTAGGATTTAAGGTCATCATAATCCAATGAGTATAAGGAAATTCATAGGCTTCTTTTTCGGCTTCAGTAACTTTAAATAATGTATTTAAGGTAAGATTTACAGGAATTAATACTAAAATTGTTAAAATTACTAGTTTGAAAATATTTTTAAACTCTTTTTGCGTCAATAAATCAATAGCGATAGCGATTAATATAAAAATATTTGTAGCTTTAAATTTAAAACCAATTACAATATCTAACGCTAATAGAAAAAATAACAATTTTTTAATCTTCGAAGATTCTGTATTATTTAAACTATAGTACAATAGTAATGCTATTAAATTTAAAAGCATTCCTATGCTATCTGTATACAAGATAGTTGCATAAAGATAAAATGGTGCAAACAATAATATTAATATATAGGTGATATAATTATTTTTTTGCTTTGTAATTTTTTTGAATATCATAGAAGTAGTAATTATATTAATGAATGTAATTATTACATTGACTAATATTGTTATGGATTGAATACCTTTAAGAGTTATTGCACTATTATACATATTACCAATTATGCATAATAGAATTTCGAATTGTAATAAGATAGTGTTATTTGGATATCTAATAAAATATGGTCTATTGTATAGTTCATCTTCTTGAATAATACTAAATGCACTTCTAATTAATTGACCATAATCCCAGGTATTAAATAATCCTACTCTTGTTTTAAAGCCAATAAAGAATATAAATACGAATAATGAAGTTAAAATAAGAATTTTTAGAATTATATTTATTTTTTTATGCTTTACTATCTTTTCGCCTAGAAATAATACGATAAATAAAAATATAGGAATTAAGATTAATAGTATTGGTGATACTTTATTATTGACTTTATAAATTGCATAAAGATTTAGGAGCAGAATAAAAACACCAATGATTATAAAAATAAATGTTGGAATAAGAAAACATATTTTCCATAATATATTATTTTTATTTGCTTTTTTATTTTTTGTTTTCATATTCATCCTCCTATTATTAAATATTTACTTAAAAAAGAACATACCTTTTAAGTATGTAAACTTTTTTAATTATTTTTCATCCATTCTTCGTATTCTGGTATTACTTCATCTGGTTTACCAATTTTCATTATTTTACCATCATTTAACCATAATACTTCATCACATAGTTCTCTGATAGTTCCTAAACTATGAGAAACAATGATAACTGTTCTTTTTTCATCGGAAATTAATTCTTTCATTTTGTTATAACTTTTTTCTTTAAACTTAACATCACCAACGGATAATACTTCATCGATTAAGGTGATATCAGTTTCCAAAATTGCTGTTATAGCAAAAGCAAGTTTTGAATACATACCAGATGAATAAGTTTTAACTGGTTTTTTAATAAAGTCGCCAATATCAGCAAATTCAATAATTTCTTTTTCTTTTTTAGCTATTTCTTCTTCAGAGAATCCTAATAACATTCCTGATAAATAAATGTTTTCTTTACCAGTTAGTTTTGGGTTAAAACCAACACCTATTGATAATAGTGATATAGTTCTGCCATGTAAATCAATTGTTCCCTTATCTGGTGAAAAGATACCAGCAATTGCTCTTAACATAGTTGATTTACCAGAACCATTTTTACCGATAATACCAAGGATTTTTCCCTCTTCTATTTCAAAACTTACACCTTTTAAGGCGTGGAATAATTCTACTTTATCGCCAAAATGTTTCCATGATGCTCTAATAGATGTTTTTTTAAGTCCTCGATATGTTATATGAAGATTCTTAACTGTAACTGCTATTTCTTTTTTATTTTTTTCTTCTGCCATATTATATCACCTTCGCATAACTATTTTCATACTTATGAATAACATGAACTCCATAAGCGCACAATAGCAATCCTATGACTAACCAGAAAAGTAAGCCTTCAACACTTACAATACTACCGTATATTGCTGTTTTTCGTGCTTCATTCATTAAGAAAGCGATTGGATTAACTCGAAGTAAGATAAATCCTTTTACTCCTTTTAATCTTTTGCTAATATTATAGAAAATTCCTGATAGATAGAAGACCATTCTTAAAGCAATATTTGTTAAGTTTCCTAAATCATTAAAACTTACACCATGATGCATTAAGATCATTCCTATACCAAATGTAAGAACATATAATACTGCAATTACTGGAATTATTAATATTAAATGCCATGTAAGTGGAACATGTTGAAATAACATTAAACCAAATGCTAAGCATAGTGAGATACCCATTTTAAATAAATATGTTAGAGATTTAGAAAATAGTAAAATATATTTTGGAATATAAACTTTAGTTACTAAATCTCGGTTATTGATAATTAATTTAACACTACCCGTAATCATACGATTAAAGAAATCCCATAAGGCAAGTCCTACCATAACAAAAGAAGCAAAATATGGTTCATTATTTGGAAATACTGTACCAAAGATAAAGGTATAAATGATCATAAAGCAAAATGGTTCAATGACCCACCATAGCCAATTTAAATAAGAATCGGCAACTTCACTTTTTAGTTCAGCTTTGGCTGATCTTACAGCATATTTATAATATTTTTTTATATTTGTAAAAAATCTTTTCATGTTTTTCACCTTCTAATTTTATTTACTTCAGTTACTTCATTTTTATAATTTCGTCATATATTCTTTTACAATTATTTGCATCGTAAAATTTATAAAATTTCTCTATTCTTTTTTTATATTTTTCATCTAAAATACAGTCATTTTTAATTATTCTTTCTATTTCTTCTATTACATCATTTATTGTATATGCCACTTTACCAAATCCATCTTTTTCATGAGTAAAATATCCTTTATCGTATATCTGTCCTTGATAGAATTCATCTTTGTCAAATTGAAAATAAATGATTGGCTTTTTTAAATAAGCAAAGTCAAAGAAAACACTTGAATAATCTGTAATTAAAATACTGTTCTCGCTAAATTCTTGGCAAAAATTAATACTATTAGATTCGATTTCAACCAATTCGTTTTTGTCGAAAAATTTTACTTGTTCTTGCATGTTGGCGTGGGGTATAAATTTTATTTTGTAGTTATTTTCACTCAAAAATTTAAGCAGCTCATCATTGTTTAAAAGATTGTTATAATTTTTATAAAACTCTGTCGTTTTTATATCTTTATTGAATATTCTCTTACCTGTTTTTACATCTATGCTTGATACTAAATATTTACGCCACGTAGGAATTATTACTATTTGTTTTTTTAAAGTATAATTATTATTGTATAATTTATCATATCTTGCAAGCCCAGTTAATTTAACACATTCCTTTGAATAATTATATTTATATTTTGAACCTACTATCGAATTGTATTCATCCATCGAAGATGTTATAAACAAATCTATTTTTTTATTATTTATATTAAGCCATGAACTTAAATCATTATATATTATACCATGTTGTAAGAAAATAAATTTAAATCTATACAAATCTGCAATATAATGTTTACTTCGTCCAAATAGATTTGTTACATAGTCGTCTGCCTGAGCAGATATTATTTTATCAGAATTTAAGTGAAGAATTTTATGTTTAAGTGAACGATATTTGATAACATTTGTATATTTATTTTTAAGTCTTTCATAGTCCTTTGATTCAGGAGAAATAACAAAATATACTTTAATTTTGTTGTTTTCAATTGTATTTAAATATTCAAAAAATGCTTCTCCATTATCGTTAGCTACTAAAATTCTGTCTGACACAATCCATATTTCTTTTCTTTTAAATAATCTGTAGGCCCCTGCTAATTTACGATATAAATAACTTTTTATTTTCTTTCTTACTAGTAATTTTAAATCGCAATTTACTTCTAACGCTAATTTCCTTAGTATATTTTTCTTCTTAATTATAATTTTATTATTTCTTTGATATACATAATTTTTTTCAGTTCTTAAATATATTCCATTAAAATGATTGTTTAATGATGAATTGTATGAAAACATCAAATTTATATTAAATTCATTATCTCCAATTCCAACTAGTCTTATTTCTTTATTCTTATCTTCTAATTTTATTTTGCAATGGAAACCATTATATTTAAAATTTAACTCTGGCGATAATGAATATATACATTTTGTTTTTTCGTTTAAATCATATTTTTCTATTGGATATATTTCCCCAAAGTTATCTTTAAATTCTATATTTTCAATAAAATTATTTATTGTTGGATATCTTCCATATATTTCTAAGTTATTATCATATTCAAATATATTATCAATATAAACTGGGCAATCACTTATTGAACAAATAGGTGAATTTTCTATATATAATAAATCATCTTTTAACGAATACATTGAAGTATTCGAGTATTTAAGATTTAAAACGAATAATTTTTCTTTATCATTAAAGAATGGAAAATTTATTATAAAATCATTTGATATTTCATTCAAACAAGTTTTCAATAAATGATAGTATTCAGTTTGTTCTTTTTTATTTAACGCTATACTACTATCTACATTAATTCGCCATTTAATCTCATATAAAATATAATATTGAATGTAATATATAACTTTTTCAAATTTTTCTTTTGATAATTGAATTAAGTGTAAGTATGAATATTTTGGTGTATCTAGATACCAGGTTTTTTTCTTAGATGAATTCTGTATTGCTGATGTTTCATTTGCTCTTTTTCTATATAAATAATAAGATTTTGCTTTTGCAACAATTGGATAATCCATAAATATTTCACATAAAAATCTAGCGTCTTCAGAAATCTTTAGTTTATCAGAAAATCTATGGCCTTTTATGATTTCTCTTCTGAATATTATTGAACAACATTGTAATTTTAAATTTTGATATTCGTCTATTACATTAAATATTTTTTTTCCTTCTTTAAAAACAATATTTAAAAAATGTTCGCCTTCTTTAGCATCAAAATATTTTAATGGATAAATAACTGACATAACTTCAGGATTTCTATCTAAAATTTTAGCGCCTTCTTTTAAGGCATTTAATGACCATTTATCATCGCTATCTAAGAAATTTACTAATTCTCCAGTAGCTAGTTCTATTCCTTTATTACGTGCTGCTGAGACACCAGCATTTTTTTGTTTATAATAAATAACATTTTCGGGATATAGTTCTTTATATTTAAGACAAATTTCTTCTGAATTATCAGGAGATCCATCATTGATTAATATTAATTCAATGTTATCTTTAAAACCTATTGTTTGATTGATGACACTTTCAATTGTTTCTTCTAGGTATTCTTCAACATTATAAATTGGAATTATAACAGAAAATTTGAATTGCTTTTTCATTACTTCTTCCTCCTTAAACTTTGTAATTCTATATATATTAACATTAATGGATATGAACATCTATAAAAGCGATAATATTTAGTTTTAAATAGATTTACTTGGTTTTTATAGTGTTTAAAATGCTTTTTAAAGTATGCTAAAAATCTTTTAACAAACTCTTTTTGCAAAGCTTTATCATTAAAGTTTTTAAATTCTCTAGTTCTTCTAACATAGAAACCAGCACTTAATTCTATTAGTTCTTTTTCATATTTTTCAAAGGCATTATTTTCTTTAAAGAAAGTTAACATTTCT
Source organism: uncultured Bacilli bacterium (assembly GCA_947625425.1). The sequence goes on along the minus strand of CANQOH010000006.1, from coordinate 7,595 downwards.
TCTAGAACATCAATTATATTTAATAAATTCTTTTTATAACTATTGGTGATTGAGCCTTCACTATCAGCTGTATAGTAATATAAAGGTTCAGCTATAATGCGCATTTTTTTAGCATAAAATCTATATTTAATTTCAAATGCGAAATCTTCGGCATAGCTATATTTTTCTGGTAATTCTATATGGTATTTATCAATTATTTCTTTTTTAAATAATTTATCTGTAATATAGTTAGATGTTTTAGAAAAAGCATGGGCGTCAGTTTCATTTGCATCATGAGTAACTGCTTTCATGCCATTTTTAGTTACATTGTATCTTCCACAGCATACTAAATCAATGTCATCTGTCATTTCAGATGACATTACTTCATACATTTTTGAATCTGCAGAATCATCAGCATCAACAAAACCGATATATTTACCTTTAGCAATATCTAGTCCTTTATTACGAGATGCTGCTGGGCCTAAATTTTTTTTATTATCAATAACAATTATTTGGTTGTTTGATTTATAACTATTTAAAATCTTTAATGTATCATCTGTACTTTTATCATTTATAACAATAATTTCGATATTTTTTAATGTTTGATTAAGAAGACTATCAAGACATTTTTCAATTGTTTTTGATGCATTATAAGCTGGAACTATTACGGAAACTAATGGTTTACTAGACATCTTGATACCTCCTGTCATTTTTTCTCATTATTTATTATATCAGTTATATTAATGGTTTTCAATTAATCTAGTCTTGTTTAAATGTTATTTTACTTTTCTTCTATTATTTTTAAAATCGTTATTTATTTCTTTTCATAATTAGCTTCTATATTTAAATTTCCTATTATCATTTCATAATGTTCACGGTTTTGTTCGCTAAGTTCTTCACTTTTAATACTTAATTTTATGTCGTTTCTTATCTGTTCAAATAATTTGTTCAAACATTCTAATACCTTTATAATATCGTCAGTTGTAATATGATATTTCATTTCAATTTTTTCTCCGCTTTCATTTTCTTTTATATGTGCAAACTCAATCCCTACTGAATCTTTAGTTGATCCTATGCCTTCTTGTTTCAATTCTACTGGATTATGTTCTGATTTGTTGCGGTATAATTTTAATTTGATTAATATGCTACTATATTTTTTTACAATATCATCTAAACAGTTCCTTATATAAGGAAATTCTGATATAAAATAGTTTAATCCATCTGCCTTACTTATATATTTAATCTTTTCGTCATTTGATTTACATGGTATAAAAAGAAAAATGTTATCAATTATTTCACTAAATAAATCATAAACTTCAAATTCGTCTTTATTTATGTTGATTTCCTTTAAATGCTTTACTTTTTCGTTTGTAATATATAATTTTCTATAATATAAGAATATATCTCTTACTTTTTCGTTATCTGTTTTATCTTTAAAATCTATCATATAATTTTCCTTTCTAGTTTTTTGCTTTATATTATACATTACTCATACTCTTGTATCAATTTTTTGACAACAAAAAAGATGATTTGCATCATCTAATTAACTTAATCTTTGTTTTACTAAAGAACTTACTAATGACATATCTGCTGCACTGCCAAGTCTTGCTGTTGCTTCTTTCATAACTTTACCCATTTCTTTAATACTTTCTGGTTTAAGTTCAGCAAATACTTCATCAAGAACTTTATTTATTTGTTCTTCACTTAGTTCTTCTGGTAAATATTTTGATAGACATTCAATTTCTTTGTTTAAATTATCTACTTCTTCTTGTTTACCATATTTAGCATACTCAGTGATACTATCTTTTCTTTGTTTTACTTGTCTTTTAATAACAGTAATAGCTTCATCATCTGATAGATCATGTTTTAAATTGATTTTTTCATTTTGTAATGCTGTTTTTAACATACGAAGAACTGATAAATTAAATTTATCTTGAGCTTTCATAGCAGCAGTCATATCTTTAACTACATCATCTGTTAAGGCCATATTAGCACTTCCTATCTATCATTTCTTCTACGTTTACGAGAATTTCTAATCATTTCTTCTTTAGCCTTACGTCTTTTAACACCTGGCTTATCATAGCATTTCTTTTCTTTTAGTTTAGAAGGGACTCCACTTTTTGCAACTTTAATTTTGAATTTCTTAAGTGCTGCATCAATGTTACCATTTTGTACTACTACTTTAGTCATTAATTTCCCTCCCTTCGTTAACTATAAATGATTATAACACTTCATAAAATACTTGACAAGGGAAAAAACCACATAATTCTAGGAAATTTTTATTTTTTTAATTAAAAACAAAAGAAGAGATTTCTCTCTTCTTTCTTTGATTAACATTTTTTACCAGCAATAAATAATTTAATACATTTACCTAGTGATGTTCCAATATTATATAAGACTTCAGCTCCTCTTGCTATCGCATTTAACATTGTTGCACTTATACTTACTGAACCACCACGGACATTTAATAATTCTGTATTACTCATATTTCACCTACTTTCTTTTTAATGAGCAACTGGCTTCACCCATTACTCCTTTTAAGACACCTAATGCGAATACTGCTGCACTACCAACTATTAATAAGACACCGCCAACTGTTAATTTTAAACTTCCGCCATCAACGGCTTTTAATTCTTCGTTTGTTAATTCCATACTATTCTCCTTTTATCATCTTTTTTACTTTACTTATTATTCTTTGCTTATTATATAAAATTTTAAAATTAATGATTTTATCTTCACTATTTAGATCGGTATAAATTATGACATCCTCATATGGTATTTGGTTATCGATATATGGTTCATTATAAGTTATTTTATTTATTTTATATTCCTTATTTAAGTATTCTAGGTGAGGATTCTGTTTTAATATATCAACTTTATCATATGGTAAAGATACAGTTATACTACATTCTTCATTACAAGATATTAATCCAGTTGTGTAATAAGAGTCATATAATTTAATAAAGTTTGAAAGGGGTATAATTGTTAAGACTACCAAAATCACTATAATAGAAATTAATCGATGCTTATGGGGATATAAATTAAGTAAATAAATTTTTTTATTCATATGATTCTCTCATTTCATAAACATTCTTAAAATATGGATTATCGGTATGAGATATATAAATTAAAGTTGTATCTTTTAAATAATGATCTATATTTGATAATATCTCGGTTTCTAAATCTTTATCCATTTCACTTAATGATTCATCTAAGATAAGGATTTTAGGTTTCTTTAATAATGAACGCGCTAAGACAATTCTTTGTCTTTCACCACCACTTAAGTTATAACCACTATCATATAAAAAGGAATCTAAACGTAAAGCTTTTTTATCAATTATTTCATTAACTTTAGTTATTTTTAGAACTTCATTTAATTCTTTTAAACTTACACGATTATTTAAAGTAATATTATTTCTAATAGTATCAGAAAAGATATTTTCGGTTTGCGATACATATAAGATATTCTTTTTAATCGTATTTAGCGAATAATCTTTAATATCAATATTATCTATTTTGACATGACCATCATAATCATTAATATTTTTACTTAATATTTTACATAAAGTACTTTTACCACATCCTGATGCTCCTTTTAAAAGAATATGAGAATTTACTTTAATACATAAGTTATAATTATTTAATAATTTATGATAATCATCATAAGAATAAGTAATATTTTCAAAAGAAATATCACCATTAGTAAATGATTCTACTTTACCAGGTTTTAATGGCTCGATATTTAAGAATTCAGATATCTTATTAAAAGACATTTTGATTAAATGATATTTAGGCAATAAATCAATAACATTTTCAATTGGACTTATAAAATAAGATAATAAACTATTAAAAGTTATTAAACCTAAGATAGATAGTTCATTTTTACTAATTAGATAAATACCATAACTAGTTATGAGAAATAGACCTAGTTCATTAATAATATTTTTTAAAGTAAAAATATTATTTAAAGTTTTAGAATATTTAAAAGAATCTTCTTCATATGTAACATAACTATCTTCGACTTTATTAGTAAAATAAGTAATTAAATTTAGATTAGATATTGATTCTAAACTATTAATATGTTCAGTTAAACATGAATTAAATTCAGTTTCTAAATCGATGTTATTATTTATTTTCTTTTCGATTATAGAACTTGTTAAGATACCCACTAGAATATAAAGTAATGATATTAAGCAAAGAATGAAGAATAACTCATTACTTAAAGAATAAAGAAAATATACTGAACCAAGGGCTAAAAACATATCTAGAATAACAGTTATAAATAATTCAGAAAATAATTCTTTAATATTATATAATTCATTAACTCTAGTTATTATTTCGCCACTAGTTCGTGATTTAATAACATCTAAAGGGAGATTAAAAATATGGGATATAAAATCAGGAATAATTCTTAGATTTATATTTTTATTTAAATAGATAGTTAGTTCATTTTTTAAATAATCATAATATAGTTTTATAATATGAATTATTAGAAAAATAAAGATAAAGAGATATGTGGTATTAAGATAATTAGTTTCAACTATTGTAGTTATGGTTTTAATATAATAACTGGTTATAATTGATAAGATTGTTATGATTATATTAGTGATAATAATCTTAAAGAGTAATTTCTTCTCTTTAGATATTATATTTAAAAATAATTCTTTTAGTTTATTAGTTAATTTATATAGAGGTATTCTTTTATAAGGTCTAAAGATTAAGATAATATTAGTCCACTCTTTGATAAAATCATCTCTTTTGACTTTTTTATATCCAGAGGCTGGATCCATAACATAGATATATTTAGGCGTTATTTTATAAATAACTAAGAAATGATTTAAACCTTTAGCTGTTACAATATGAGCTATAGCTGGTAAGATAAGATCTTCTTTTAAATCTTTTATCTTTTTACCAATAGCACTAAAGCCATATTTTTCAGCTGTTTTTATGAGGTTATAAGCTGTGGTACCATTATTATTAGTCTTTGTATCTAACCTTAAGGTTTCTAATGGAATATAACCGTTATAATACTTTATAATTGATTCTAAAGAACAAATGCCACAATCTCTAATGTCGTTTTGTCTAACTACATATTCTTTTTTCATATTTACTCCCTTCACCCTATATATTCTCGATGAAGGTAGTTATTTCCTTTTTATTTTTTTAAATTTTTTTAATTTTTTAATAAAAAAAGATTCTAGGGACTAGAATCTATTAATTATTCAGTATATGTTTCTGGATCTTCAGTTGGTATTTGACAACTATCAGGAGCTAATAAACATTTAGTACATGCCGTAAATGATGAATCATCATAACCGATTAAAGTATCAAAAGCATAATCAAGAGCACTTGGTAATAAGAAGATAATAATACCAGCAATGGCTTTTTTAGCTAAGATTGATAAACTACCTTTTAAATCTTCTTCTTTACCGGAAATAATTGTTTTACTTAAAGTTATAATACCAGTTATCATTAAGATGATTGGAACTAATATTTTAATAATATTTAAAGCTAAACCAAGGATTTTAAATGTTCTTCTCGTTCCACCATATTGACAAAAGTTTAATTTGGAAGTGGTATCAGCAAAAACTAAATGAGGAACTAAACATAAAACGACTAAAATCAAGATCGTAATAATCGTATATTTGTTATTTTTAAGAAACTTCTTCATATTTCTCACCTATTAATATAATAATATAATTTAAAAAAATAGTAAAATAAAAGTATATATTTTAGTGTCAATTAATAAGATATATTAGTATTGGAGGAATAGATATGATAAATAAACAAAGTATTTGGTTTACCTTTTTATTTAGTATTATTTTAGTACTTAGTATTTTTTATGTCAGTATGAATGAAAATAGTTTAAGTGACTTTATTGAACTTGAAGAACCAGAAGAAACTAGTTTAGTAGTTAACGAAAGTACCGAATTAGTAGCTTTAAGAGTTCAAAGTGATGAAGAGATGATGGAAACTATTAATAATTTACAAGATGTTTTATTAAGTGAAACTAGTGATTTAGAAAGTAAAAATAACGCTTATGATGAATTATTAACGATTTCCAATAATAAAAGTATGGAAGAAAAATTAGAAAAGATTATTAAAGATGAATTTAAGTATGATTCTTTTATAAAGATTAATAGTAATAATGTAACAGTAGTTATTGAAAGTGATAAAAATGATTATAAGTTAGCTAATGATATAATTAGAAGACTTAATAAAGAGTTTAAAGATAATAAATATATAACGGTTAAGTTTAATTAACACTCTTTTATATTCTTCATAAAATATAGTAGTAAGAAAGAGAGATATGTATGAAGAATATATTAACAAAAAGAGAAAAAGAAGTGTTTGATCTTTTAATACTTAATTATACGACAGATGAGATTGCTAGTAAGTTAATTATCAGTGAAAAAACAGTACGTAATCATATTTCTAATGTTATTCAAAAATTAGGTGTTAGTAGTCGTGGTCAAGCCATAATTGAATTATTAAAATTAAATGAAATAAAATTATAAACCCTTTTTAAGGGTTTTTATTCTGAAATAATAATTTATTAATATAATTTATTAGGTGGTTTTTTATGTTAAAGAAATTAACTTTTAATAAGATTGCGATTTCTACTCTATTACTCTTACTTTCTTTTTTACTTTATAATTATCCCGAGGAGATTAATCAAGAAGTTAAAGTAAATGATAACGGGAAAAAGATAAATATTTATTTAATTGATGAAAATGATTTTGTCGGAATGACAGAAGTTAATTCAAATAGTCAAAATATTAATGAACGAATTGAAGAATTACTTAATGCTTTAATTATTAATAAAAGCAATGATAAGTTACCTAATGGATTTAAAGCGATAATACCTGAAGGAACTAAAGTATTAAGTTATGATTTAGAAGATAGTTTATTAAAAGTTAATTTTAGTAAAGAGTTTTTGAAGGTAAATAAAGAAAATGAAGAGAAAATGATGGAAGCAATTATATTTTCTTTAACAACAATTAATGATATTAAGAAAATAATGATTTTTGTTGAAGGAGAACGACTTTTAGAGTTACCTAATTCAAAGAAAAAATTAGATTTATATTTAGATCGAAGTTATGGGATTAATAAAGTATATGAGTTAACTTCCATAACTGATAGTAAGATGGTTACCGTCTATCATTTAACCAAGAATAATGATTATTATTATATTCCAATTAGTTATATTTCTAATAGTAATGAAGATAAAGTTGAAATTATTATTAATAATTTAAAGAGTAATCGTCTTAATAGTAGTAATTTATTAAGTCATTTAGACTATCAGGTTGAATTGATGAATTATGAAGCTAGTGAAAATGCAATATCTTTAAATTTTAATGGTATTTTACTTAAAAGTGTCTATGATGGTAAATTAAAAGAAGAAGTTAAATATGCGATCTTTTACTCTCTTCATGATACTTTAGGGATTCAAGATGTTAAGTTTGCTGTTGATTCGAGGACAATAGACGAATTTAGACTTGAAAACTAAGATATTTTATTATATAATCAATATGTTCCGTGAGTTATGTCCTCGTAGCTCAGCTGGATAGAGCAATCGCCTTCTAAGCGATCGGTCAAGTGTTCGAATCACTTCG
>CANQOH010000005.1 GCA_947625425.1 uncultured Bacilli bacterium | reverse complement strand
ATAGAAAAATTATTTAAAAAAATTATGCATAAAAAAACCTCCAGAAAAATCTGGGGGGTTTGTCTACACTCTGAAAAGAAGATATTTACAATATCTTCTTTAGTTTTTAAGTAATGTTAATTGAACTTTTTGTTTGGTTAAATCTATGTTATCTACATAACAAGTTATAATATCCCCTACATGTAATATATCATTAGGATTTTTAACAAATGACTTACTCATTTTAGAGATATGAATTAAGCCATCATCATGTAAGCCGATATCGACAAATGCCCCAAATGAAGCAACATTTCTAACTGTTCCTTGTAGTTCCATTCCGACTTTTAAGTCTTCAATATGCAAGACATCGCTCTTTAGTATTGGTGCTTCTAACTCATCACGAGGATCTAAACCAGGATTTAATAATTCTTTTATAATATCTTGAATTGTATAAATATCCGAATTTAATTCGCCGGCTAATTTAGAAGCATTTTGTTTCTTTAACGTATCTTTAAATTCATCATTATTAATATCTTTAATATCTAAATTTAATTTTTTAAGTAGATTATTAGTGACTTCATAACTTTCAGGGTGAATACCTGTTTTATCTAAAGGATTAGTTCCATCTGGTATACGTAAGAATCCTATTGATTGTTCATATACTTTATCAGTCATTCCTTTTATTTTTTTAATTTCTTCACGTGAAGTAATCTTCTTTTCTTCTTTGTATTTATATATATTATCTATAACTGATTTAGTTAAACCTGATACATATTTTAAAATACTTTTAGAAGCTGTATTAATATTAACTCCTACACTATTAACTACTTTAGATGTTGTAAAATCTAAAGCTTCACCTAATTGTTTTTGATTAACATCATATTGGTATTCTCCTACTCCAATACTCTTAGGATCTATTTTAACTAATTCTGATAATGGATCTTGTAAACGACGTCCAATTGATACAGCACTTCTTTTTTCGACAGCTAAATCAGGGAATTCTTCTATCGCTAACTTAGAAGCACTATATATTGAAGCACCAGCTTCTGAAGTAATAATATACTTACAAGGTAACTTATATTCATTAATTAATTCAGCACAGAACTTTTCTGATTCTCTTGAAGCTGTTCCATTACCAATAGATATAATATCTACTTTATATTTTTCAATTAAATTTTTTACAATTATCTTACTTTGTTCTATATATTTATCTTGATTACTACCATTTAAAAATGGTTTTATAACTGTTGAATCTAAATACTTACCTGAAGGATCAACAACTGCTAACTTACATCCATTAACATACCCAGGATCAAAACCTAATACGGTCATTCCTTTAATAGGTCTTGTTAAAAGTAAATGTTCTAAATTAGTACCAAATGTTTCAATCGCTATTGTTTCCGCTTTCTCTGTTAATTCCGCTCTTATTTCTCTTTCAATACTAGGTAGTATTAATCTCTTTAAAGAATCTTTAATACTATTCTTAACTAATTCTACAACAAAAGACTCTTTATTCTTTATTAATTTACCCTCTAAATAAGACTCTATAGCGTCATTATCCATCTCAATAGATACAGTTAAGACTTTTTCACTTTCACCTCTATTTAAGGCTAAAATGCGGTAATGTTTAATATACTTAACACGATCACTAAACTCATAATACATTTCATAAACTTTATTTGGATCTTCTGCATTCTTCTTTACTTTAGAAGTAATAACCCCATTACTGAATACATTATATCTAATCCATTTACGATAAGCTGCATTATCACTAATCCATTCAGCAATAATATAACCTGCTCCTTCTAAAGCACTATCAGTATCTTTAACATTCTCATTAATAAACTTCTTCGCCATCTCTTCTAAAGAACCTGTAACTGGAAAAGCCATAATCATCTTTGCTAAAGGTTCTAAGCCATTCTTAATAGCTTCCGAAGCTTTAGTCTTTTTCTTTTCTTTATATGGACGATATAAATCTTCTACTTCAGTTAATTTACTACATTTCATAATACTATCTTGTAATTCCGGTGTCATTAAACCCTTTTCATCAATTAATCTAATAACATCTTGTTTTCTATTTAAAAGATTCTCTTGATACTTATATTGTTCTTCTATTGCTCTTATTTGATCTTCATTTAAATTACCTGTTTTATCTTTACGATATCTAGCTATAAAAGGAATTGTTGCTCCTTCACTTAACATATTTAATACTTCTTTTATTTGTCTTTCTTCTAAACCTAATGAAGTAACTAAAAAACTAATAACTTCTTCCATTTTTATCACCAATGTTTATTATATCTAAATTTAATATTTATTTCTACATCAAAAAAGAGAATTTAATTCTCTTTTTCTTCTTTCTTCTTTTTCTTATCTTTTTTATGTTCACTAATTGTTTTATCTTCCATAATAGGTGCACTATTAGCTGATTCTTCTTTTAATTTATTAATCTCTATAACTCCTGTTTTTTCCATCTCTTCATGATAATTCATCGCCATACCTATTACTAAGATATATGAAAGTAAATAAGTCCATAACATCAAGATAACGATATTAGCTAAACTACCATAAAAGATCGAATAATTAGCATAATGATTAATATAGTATGAATAAGCTGCTGTAACTAAAATCCATCCAATAGTTGTAAATACTGCTCCCCCATTTACATTACGACTAGGTATCTTTTTATCTGGTGCCATTGTATATATCATCTTAATAAATAAGAAGATAATCACCCAAGATAAAGGACCACTTAAAAAATGTAAGACCTTAACAACTATTGAAGTCGTCTCAGCATCTAAATTAAAATAATGAATTAAATTAATAAAACTATGACCTAATAATGGGAATACTAAAATAAATAGAAATAATATAACAATTACTAATTCCATTACAATAGCTTTTAATCTTCTCTTAAAGAAACCAGAATCTTTAATATTATATATTGTATTAGAAGCTACTATTATTGAAGACATTCCATTACTAGCAATAAAATAACCAACACCTAATGTTATAAAGAAAGTCGGAGTTATTTTAGTTGCTGTAATAATAGGTGTAACTAATTCAGCAACCTCCCCACCTAAGACATTAGTTATTAAATTTTGTACTATATCATTTGATATTTGTAAATAAGAACACGCATAACCAATAAGAGTAATAGTAGGTACCATTGATAAGAAGATAAAGAAGGCAATTTGTCCAGGAAGGATAAGCATCTCAGGACGCCAAAATGCTTCCCAGAATCTTTGAAAAAAGTTTTTACGATTCTTTCTTTTCATCTGAACCATCTTCTAATTCTTCTTTTTTCGTACGCATATCTTCTACTGACTCATTAATTGAATCTTCAATCGTCTTCATATCATTTAATATCATACTATAACCAATGGCAGCTCCATAATCAAATGGTAAATTCTTAAATTCTTTATATAGTTTTCTAATATAACTTACTACTTGTTTCTCTTGATAACCAACTAAATATATTAAGAATTCATTACCATCCGTACGCATAATATCTGTATTATCAAGTTGTGTCTTAATTAAGACATTAGCAGCCGCCTTAATTTGCGAATCACCTTGTTCATATCCTAAAGTATCATTAATCTTTTGGACTTCATTTAAATCAATAATAATTGTTGCTTGTGGATAAATTGTATTCTTATTCCAATTATTAATATTTTCATTTAAATAATTACGATTCTTTAATGAAGTTAATTGATCTATATACTTCATTTTATCTTCTTTTTTAATCTTCTTCGCTATCTTAATTTGTTTAGTTGAACGATAAGCTAAGAATAAAATAATAATAAATAAGATAATAACTATTACCGAATACTTAGCTACTTGACCTAAAACAGTACCAGAATTAACTGTATAAGTATGATTATAAACTCCTTTATTTATAACTTCATTAGGATCTAAAGTAGATATATATTTACTAAATAATAAACTAAACATATCATTTTCTCTAACATAGAAATTATATGTATCAGATAATGTATTACTATATCTAACCGTATATTCACTTAATATCGATTTCTTATAATAATTAAAGACTTCTTTATCCATTAAAATAACTTCTTCATCACGAATAGCTTTCTTAAGTTCTTTTAAAGTCGAATAAGTCTTAACATTAACATCACCAATACCATTAATATATTTTTCTAAAAGACTATTCTTACTAACATAAACATCCATCTTACTTAAAGAAGTAACAGCATTAATAATTAATGAATTTTCTTCAGGTGCTACTACCACAAATGATAAATTCATTAATGAATCAATCTCTTGATATTTAGTATCTAAATTATAATAATTATAGAATAAATCAATCTTATTATTAGCAATAGCTTCCGTAAATTTAGCAAAATTCTTATATTTAACTGGATTTATTTCAGTCTTACTAAAGGCTGTAAATCTAGTTAAATATTCACTAACTATTCCTCCATAAGAACCACTTATTAATACTTCATATGGACTGTTATTAATAAAACCATAAGTATATGATTGAGCTTGTATATTAGCTAATTCTTTATCCGAAATAGATAAAGCATTAGTAAAAGCTAATAATTCATTTTCATTAATTGAATCATTTAATTCATCTTCTTGATATGTTGAAAAAGTCTTTTTAACTATCTCACTAAAAACATCATTTTCTTTAACTCTAAATACCATATATTTATTTAAATCACTAATATGATAATCAATATAATAATTAGATGTTAATATTGAAGTTAAATTTTCTTCTAATGGTAAAACAGCATAGTCAATATCATCATTTGTTTCTAAAGCATTTAATAAATCTGTTGATGTTTCATAAGGTTTTACTGTTATATTAGAAGTATCAGTTAAATACTTAGCAACTATATTTTCATCAGGAGATAAAACTCCTAATCTACTATCTGATAATTGTGATAAAACACTTATATTATGTTTATCTTTACTTACTACTACATAATGTTCTGTATAAAAGATTACATCACTATCTAAAGCATCATATGTAATCATAAATGCTCTATCTGTAACTTCTTCTCCCACATTATAAGTAATAGGATTTATATCAATTCCATATTTTTCTTCAACATAACCTATATAATCAAAGAAAACACCTGTTCCATTCTTCCCAAAAACATCTAAATTAACTGGAACATATATATTTTGTACTTGGTTAATATTCTGTGTTATCCATTCTTTTTCTTCAACTGTTAATTTATTTTCATCATTTAATATATTAATAGTTATAATCGTTAAACTAGCAATAGCTAATATAACTAATAAGATAATCAGAATAACTTTCTTATTTGATTTACCCTTCTTCATAAACTAGTCCTCTTCTACAGTAGAAGTTACAACACGATTATTATTCCAAGACATTCCATTACCATTTTTATTATGAGCTCCAGATATTAAGAAACCATCACTAGTTTCTGTTGCATCTTTCTCTAAAGTTATATTAAAGTCATAGAATCCTTTATCGTCTTCTGTAAAACTATCTAATGATTTAGCTGCAATACTTTCAGCTTCCTCTAAAGAACAATTAGTTTCATAGATTACTTTAATATAGATAATTCTTCCTGTAATATCTAATTTAGCTGATTTTACTTTATCATTATTAGCTAAATTAACTTCATAATCATCTATCTTAGCTGAACTTATTTCGTGTTCTTCGATTCCATCTAAACGATCTCCATATTTATCTGTACCTTTTCCAATATAAAAACATTGAATAAGTATTGTTGTAATAATAATTAAACACACTAGAATAATCGCCATTAAGATTGTAAACACACGATGCTCCCTATAAAACTTTTTTATTCTTTTCATAAAATCCCACCTTTTTCAATAGGTATTTAAATTATACTACATTATGAACTTATAAGCAATGAAGAGTGCTTATATATTATATGATTTAATGATAAAAATTAAGCCTTATTTACGTAAAAAAAGAAATTATAAAGAGTCTATAATTTCTTTAAATTTTTCTTCATTCCATATTTCAATACCTAGTTGTAAAGCTTTATCATACTTACTACCAGGCGCCTCACCAACTATTACAACATCCGTCTTTTTACTTACTGAATCAACTGTAATACCATCGTATTTTTCTAATAGTTCTTTAATCTCATTACGGCCCATAAAACTAATTGTTCCCGTAATAACAAACTTCTTATTAGAAATTAATGGATTATTAATAGTTTTTTCACCCTTATATTCCATATTAATCCCTAATTCTTTTAAATTATTAATTAATTCTTGATTTTTAGGTTCGGCAAAATACGAAACAATACTATTAGCTAAAATATCACCAATATCTTTAATATTAGTTAATTCTTCTAAGGAAGCCTTCATTAAGTTATCTAAATTTAAATATTTCTTAGCTAATACTTTAGCTGTCTTAGCTCCTATACCAGGTATTCCTATCGCAAATAATAATCTTTCTACGGAATTACTCTTACTAACTTCAATTGAATTAATTAAGTTATCAACACTCTTATTACCAAAGCCTTCTAATTCAATAATATCTTCTCTTTTATTTTTAAGATTATATATATCTTCAATACGTTTAATAATTCCCATATTATAGAAATCTTCGATTATCGCATCACCTAAACCATCTATATTCATTGCTGGTCTTGATACAAAGTGAACTAAACCTTCTATCTTACGAGCTGGACAATGTTCATTAGGGCAAAAATGATTAGCATCTTTTCTAATTAATGGGGTATCACACATTGGACATCTATCAATCATTACAAAGTCTTTAACATCATCTGTCCTACGATCTAATTTAACTTCTACAACTTCTGGTATAACATCCCCAGCTTTACGAATAGATATAACATCTCCCACACGAATATCTTTTTCTATACAATAATCATAATTATGTAATGTTGCTTTAGATACTAAAGAGCCATCAACATGAACGGGATGAAATATGGCATTAGGTGTTATTTTACCAGTTCTTCCTACCGTAAACTTTATCTCTCTTAAAACTGTTAATACCTCTTCAGCCGGAAATTTATAAGCAATGCCCCATCTAGGTACACGTGAAGTAAAACCAAGTACTTTCTCATCATTTAAGTCATCTACTTTTAAGACAACCCCATCAATATTATAAGGTAAATCAGGTCTTTTCTGACCTAAGTCTTCAATATATTTTAAGATTTCTTCAACATTCTTAGCATGTCCATTTAATTTATAATTAGTAACAAAACCTAACTTCCTTAAATAAGCTAATGACTCACTTTGCGTTTTAATTCCATAATCTTCTGGATTAGGAATAAAATAAGCCATAAAATCTAAATTACGTTTAGCTGTTATCTTACTATCTAATTGTCTTACTGAACCAGCTGCGGCATTACGTGGATTAGCAAATTCATTTTCATTATTATTACGACGATCTTCATTAGCTTTTAAAAAAGCCTCTTTACTCATATATATCTCGCCACGTACTTCAATATCAATAGGTTCTGTTAAACGTAGAGGAATTGATTTAATTGTTTTAATATTTGTTGTTATATCTTCCCCAACAATTCCGTCTCCTCTAGTAGCTCCTCTTACTAAAACCCCTTTTTCATATAATAAAGAGCCAGACAATCCATCCATCTTAGGTTCTAATGAATAAGTCGGATTACTAACACTCTTCTTAATTCTTTCATCAAAAGCTCTAATTTCATCTTCATTAAAGATATCATCAAAAGATAACATTGGATGAGCATGCGTTACTTTATCAAACTTATCTACAGCATCTCCTCCAACTCTATTAGTTGGTGAATCAGCTCTTTTAAGTTCTGGATATTTTTCTTCTAAACTTAATAATTCTTTATAATAATCATCATACTCTTGGTCTGTTAAAGTTGGATTATCTAAAATATAATATTCATAACTAGCATGATTAATCTTATTAATTAAATCATCTATTCTTTCTTGTGGACTCATAATTACCTCCATAAATCATTAGGATATTCACCATTTAAAACTAATTCTTTAATTGCCCCTCTTACACTATCTGTATCTTCTTTATATGTCACTCCATGCCATACTGCTTTAGTTGGTATAACTAATACTTTAGCAAAACCAGTTTTATTCGCTTCACTCATCACATCAGGTATTAAGAATTCACATTTATCTAAATTACCTTCATTTTCTTTAAAGAATTCATTCATCTTTTCTTCTAAATAAGCAAAGATCGATAAATCAAAAGTTAATAAATTCATTGAAACTAAAGTCTTATCTGTAACTTCAAAAGGTTCACTATCATTTAAAGGTTTAGCTATTATTTTATCTTCAACTCTTTCAATTGAACTTTCAATTAAAGAGTCTAGTCTACCATCATTATCGGTCTTGATAACTCCTCTTTTAACTGAGCCATTTTCCGTCATTGTATTCGTAACTTTATAAGCTATTGTTGCATATTCATGATCCTTAGTTTTTTCTAAGAATTCTTTAGCTGTCATGAAAGCATCACGACCATAAAAATCATCAGAGTTAATTACTAAAAAAGGTTCAGTAATAGCTTTTCTCGCTGCATATATAGCTTGTCCTGTTCCCCAAGGTTTAACTCGATCTTCAGGTATCTTAACAAAAGAAGGAACATCTTCTAATTCTTGAAAGACATACTCTACTGGAATATGTGATTCTACCCTTTTACCAATCGTCTCTTTAAATATCTCATAATTTTCTTTTTTAATAATAAATACTACTTTTGAAAAACCAGCTTTAATTGCATCATAAATTGAATAGTCAATAATAAATTCATCATTTGGTCCCATAGGGGCTATTTGTTTTAATCCTCCAAAACGACTACCCATTCCTGCTGCCATAATTAATAATTGCATACATATCCATCCTTATCTATATTTTCTTAATACTTTTATGATTCTTCATTAATTTTTTAATTCCATAATTTTTGGCAAAAGCCACTGTTAAGAAATCCCCCTTAACTTCAATAACTACTCCACGACCATATATCATATGCATAATAACATCTCCATCTTTAAAATCAACATCCTCATTATTATGATATAACTCTTCACGATTAATCTTTTCTTCATCAACCATCTTTTCGTTTTCAATATCTAATAAACTCGAATCTATCTCTTTAATAAATCTACTTGGTGGATTCATTACATCTTTACCATATAACATTCTTCGCTTAGCATTAGTAATATATAATTTCTCTTTAGCTCTTGTTATCCCGACATAACATAGCCTTCTCTCCTCTTCAAGTCCACCTTCTTCAACAAATGAATTTTGGTGAGGAAATATACCATCTTCCATTCCTATTAAGAATACTACATCAAATTCTAATCCTTTAGCACTATGGATTGTCATTAAAGTAACTACATCATTATTTTCATCTTGATGCTCAGTAATATCCGCTATTAAACTTATTTCTTCCAATAAATCAGCTAAGTTAACTGAACCAGTTTGTTCTTCAAATGTCTTTGTAATAGATTTAAACTCTTCTAAGTTATCTAATCTTAATTCACTCTCTAAAGTATTATCATTTTGATATTCTTCTCTCATTCCGGTTTCATCTAGAATAATATCAATTAATTCTGTTAAAGAATGGTTCTCTGCTTCTTTAGTTAAATGTAATATTAATTCTTTAAATAATTGTTCTTTACCTTTACTTATTACATTAAACATTGAAGTATTATTTTCTCTCGCTTCTTGTTCAAGTCTTGTTAAAGTAGCTTCCCCAATACCTCTCTTAGGCACATTAATAACTCTTCTTAAACTAATTTCATCATCATTATTTAGTATTAACCTTAAATAACAAATTAAATCTTTAATTTCTTTACGCGAATAGAAATAATAACTACCTACTACTTTATAAGGTACATTAGCTTTTAAAAACATTTCTTCAACTAAACGAGCTTGGGCATTAGTACGATATAAAACTGCAATATCTTTCTTCTGATAACCATCATCTACTAATCTCTTTATTTCATCTAAAACTAATTGTATTTCATGTTTATCATCATAAGCTCTTAAATACTTAGTCTTACTACCTTCCCCATTACTACTCCATAAGTTCTTTTCTTTTCTCTCTTTATTATTTCTAATAACTGAGTTAGCTGTATCTAAGATATTCTTTGTTGAACGATAATTTTCTTCTAAAGGAATAACAACAGCATCTTTATAATCTTTTTCAAAATTTAATATATTTCTAAAATTAGCTCCCCTAAACATATATATTGATTGATCAGGATCACCTACAATAAATATATTCTTATATTTTCTAGCTAGTAATTTAGATATTTTATATTGTACCTCATTAGTATCTTGATACTCATCAATTAAAATATATTTAAATTTATCTTGATAACTTTCTAAGATATCTTTATTCTCCATAAATAATTTAACTGGTAATCTAAGTAAATCATCAAAATCGACAGAATTATTTTTGGCTAAAACATCCATATATTCATAATAAACTTTTTTAGCTACTTCATCTTGTGGTGTCTTAAATAATCTCTCTATTTCATCATTAGTTAACATTTCATTTTTTATTGTACTAATCTTATTTCTAATATAAGCTGGTGTTGTTAACTTTGGATCATAATCATTATCTTTCATAATCTTTTTGATAATCGTTAAAACATCATCACTATCAACTATGGAAAAATTTCTATCTAAACCTAAAATAGGGGCATTTTCTCTAATAATTCTCACCCCTAAAGAGTGAAAAGTACCTACAAAAGCATTATTATTTGGTAATAACTTATCAATTCTTTCTCTCATTTCTTTAGCTGCTTTATTCGTAAATGTAATTGCTAATATATTATAAGAAGGAATACCTTTATCAATTAAATTAGCTATTCTTGTAGTTAAAACTCTTGTCTTACCACTACCAGCTCCAGCTAGTACTAAACAAGGTCCATCTATGTGATTAACTGCTTCTAATTGTTTATCATTAAGTCCGTCTAAATAATTCATGTTGCATCCTGCTTTCTTTTTTTATTATAACATGACTAATATATAAATGATAGCATTTTTAGTACTAAAATCGAACTTTTGTTTACTGATTTACAAAAAAGAAAAAAGGGATTAAATCCCTTTCTATAAATACTCCATAATAGCAACATTTTTTTCTAATTTAGCAATTAAATCTTCATTGTCATACTTAGAGAAAATATCATCAAAAGTCTTAGTATCTAATAAGAACATATTATAAAAACTTGCAAAAGCATCAACATAATTAGTTATACCTAAATTTTTTAAACAATTAATATTAGTTGTAACTACTTCTTCATTCTTTTTAAGTTCACTAATAACACATTCTGGAATATTATTATTTAATACTTCAACTACATCTTCTGGAAATCCTAAATTAATTAAATATTTCATTACTCAGCACCTCCATCTTTAGATGAATCTTTATCATAAGAATCTATTATTTGTTTAAATACTTCCTCAGGTTGTCTTAAATTATATAACATCGCACTTAATATTAAGACTTTTTCCATACCTTCAACACTATCTCTACCTTTAACTAATACTGCTAGATTTCTTTCTAACTTATTCTTAGATATAGCTACATCATTAACAAGATAAGTATGAGTACCACTATTAACTACATTTAATTTATCTTCTAATAATGCTTTTAAGCTATTATATAATCCTTTTTCTTCATCAGTTAATTCTATATCTTTATATAATGTTGTTTCTTCATAGTATTTATTAAGTACATCAATAACCTCATCAGAACCTTCTAATAAGTTTTCTAACATATTATTAACATCTCTTCTATCACGAGGCATATATTCATTAACATCTTGATGATATGTTCTATAGAACTTAAGTCCATCTATAACATTTCTATTAAAGACACCATTTTCTTCATCTTCATATAAAGATTCATTATTCGCTAAAGCATATTTAATTCTTGCAATTAAAGTATCAACTCTATTAGCTAATACTTCAGGATGAGCTTCTAATAAATCTTCTAACTTAGCTTCTATAGCATCATCTATATCAAATAATAAGTCTGTAGAATTTTTAAAGAAAACTCCTAAAGCATATTTACCATTCTTTCTTTGAACAGAAACTAAATAGTTCTTTAATACTTCAACATCATCTTTAACATTATCTGAATTATATAAAACAGCTTGATAATTTCTTAAATCTTTATCATCTATTTCAAATCCATTATCATTTAATACATTTATATTTTCTTTATATTTATTAACGTCTAGAGCTAATAATTGAACATTATCATCACTTAATTTTTCATTATTATCTTCAATGAAATTAACACGTTGTTCTAATACTTGATAATCTTCTTTAAGACCACTATCATTATTTTCTAATAATTCTTTTAATTTATGTTCACTAATTCCTTTAGCTCTCAATAAAGTTAATTTCTTATTTAAATCAGTATCTACTAAATAATTATAATTATTTATATATTGATATAAGTATGAATCATTAACATTTATACTTCTTAATATTTCATAATTCTCTTCAATATGTTTTATATCTTCTTTACTTAGAGCTTCTAGTAATTCATTATTATCTTCAAGAGCTTGTACATCTAAACCTATATTTTCTAAAGAACTCTTAAGTTCAGCATATGGATCAGATTCTTCTACTTCATTAACCGGTTCTATTACTGCTTCTTCTTCTGAAGCTTGATTTTCATCTGCTTCTTTATCTTTTTTATCTTCAGAAGTTAGAATAATTGGTTCTTCTTGAAGATTAAAGTCAGGTAATGATATTTCTTCAGTCTTACCTATATCTTCAATTTTATTTAAATCTGCTAAATCCATTATTTGTGTAGGTTCTTCATCTTCAGACTTTAAATCTTGATAAGTTTGAGAAGCTAAATCTGCATTATCTACTTTTTGTTCATCTTGATATGTTGAAACAGTATCTTCACTATTATCTTCTTCTTTAGTTTCTAAAACTGGTTCAACAACTTTTTCTTCAGTTCTTTCTTCAGCTTCTTCTACTTCTTCTTTAGCTTCCTCATTGAAATTAGGATGTTCCCTTTCATCATAAGTTTCATCGAATTCTATTAAGCCATCTTCAGGGAATAAAATAACTTTAGCTAAAGCTGCTACTTCAGTTGAAGAGAATACATTAAACTTACTAATAACATCTTTAGCATACTTAGCTGTTAAAGATTCTCTTTCTGTAACATTAGGTGATAAACTTTGTTCTAATAAACTAATTAAATGTTCTCTATCACCTTTAGCTGTTGCTAATTCATCATTTAATTTATTTAATTCTTCATTGTATTCTTCTCTAGCTTTTTTAGCTTCTTCTATTGCATGAGCTGCATTTTCAATCTTATGATTTAATTCATCACAATATATTGGCGCTTTCTCATTAATTCTATCTAACATACTAGATATATCTAAGTTAACACCTATTGCAATTAAAGCCCCAAAAGTATCATTATCTATTCCTGTAAAAGTTGAACAAAAAGCATCTTTTTGCGTCACAAAAATAGAAAGTTGACTTTCAGTTTCAACCTTAGATAATTCATTACTAGATTGTTTCTCTGCTTCTGTAACAATTTTGTCTTCTACCGCTTTAATATCTTTATTAATTCTAGCGATAACAACATTGTCTTCTCCCTTTAGATTATATAGTTTTTCTAATAAATCCGCTAAGTCTTGTGTCATTTTCATCACACTACACACCCCACTTATTATAATATAAATTATAACAAAAAAGTTATATAGTGTAAATGCTTTTTTAATGTTTTATTCATATTTAAGCCTACGCACACCCTATATCTTTCAGGAATATAATAAAAGTGTAAGTAGGAGGGATTTTTTTTGAAAAAAATTATTGTTATAACAACTAGTATAATCTTAATTTTATTACTAGGTATATTAATGATAAACAACAATAAAGATAAAAAGGAAGATGAATTAACTACAATTAAATTAGCTGAAGTAACCCATAGTATGTTCTATGCACCTTTATATGTTGCAATAGAAAATGGCTATTTTAAAGAAGAAGGTCTAAATATAGATTTAATTTTAACCAGTGGTGCTGATAAAGTAAGTGCGGCTGTTTTATCAAATACCGTAGATATTGGTTTTGCTGGACCTGAATCGGCTATCTACGTTTATAAAAATGGTGAAAAAGATTACTTAGTAACTTTCGCCGGTCTAACTAAAAGAGATGGTCAATTTATCGTTTCTAGAACACCAATAGAAAACTTTACTGTTGAAGATTTATATGGTAAAGAAATACTACCAGGTCGCCAAGGCGGAATGCCAATTTTAAACTTTTTAAATGGTGTTAAAAACGCTAAAGGTGATATTTCTAAAATAAATGTTAACTCTAGTATCGACTTTGCTTCTCTATCAGGATCATTTATTTCAGGCGTAGGTGACTTTGTTAATCTATTTGAACTTAGTGTAACAAAAAGAAGTCACATTAAACAAAAAAGCAAACCATTTAGTTTGCTAATTAGTATCTATCTTTTCAACTTCTTTATTTAATAAATCTAAATAATCTTTTTCAGCTATAGTTAAATGAGTAGCCATATATTTATCATATTCTTCATGAGCTTTTTTTAAAGCTTGCTCATGAGAAATAACTCCTTTAGAATTTAGAATATCTTTTCTTGTCATCTTTAAAAATGAATCTAACTCATTAATCCAATCTTGCATTGTCATAGTTCTTCTTTCTAAAGCATTAATTTCTGCAATATCTAAATAAGCAGATACCATTCTATTTAAAATATTCAATTCATCCTCTGTTAAATAATTCTTTGCTACTTCAGTTTCACTTCTAGTCGGATAATCACCTTTAAAATTTGTAAGTCCTAAATATTCTTTTTTAGAATCAACTCTTGTAAAGATAATTTCAGCTGCTGTTTGATGAGAAACAGCATAATGCATTTTATTTTGAATTGTTTTAAAAAACTGAACTGAAAGATTATTTTTTGGATCATAATCTACACTTGTTGCATAAAGATCTAATACCTTACGCCAAAATACTTTTTCTGAAGATCTAATATCACGAATTCTTGCAAGTAATTCTTCAAAATATGGATTTGTTCCATTATTTTTTAATTTTTCATCATTAAGAGCAAATCCTTTTATCATATACTCTTTTAGTATTTTAGTCGCCCATATTCTAAACTCCGTTGCTTTCTTAGAATTTATACGATAACCAACAGCAATAATGGCATCTAAATTATAATGTAAAACATTATATTTTTTCCCATCAGAAGCAGTTGTTAAGAATTTCTTAACAACTGAATCCTTTTGTAATTCACCATCTTCAAATATATTCTTTAAATGCATAGAAATATTATTTTTAGTTGTATCATAAAGATTAGCCATTACATCCTGACTCATCCAAATAGTTTCATCTTCAATACTGACATCAACTCTTACATTTCCATCGCTAGATACATAAATAATCATATTGTTTTTCATAGCCATTACCTCCTATCACTTATATTATACTAAAAATAAGTGTTAATCTGTAATTTTTATGAAGCTAAATATATAATTAACTAATCTACTTTCTCACTACTATACCAATAATACTTACCATTTTTATCTTTTCTAAAAGTATGTTTATATAATCCACCTTTACTAAAGTCTTTAGTATTAGAATCTATCAACTTATCTTCATCTACATGAGGTGAATCATAGTACTTTTTCCCATCGATATCATAAGTAATCATTATAAAACGATCATAAATTTCTATTGCATTACCCGCCATTTCAAAATGATCATACATAGTTTCAAAATGTTCTGGAGAGGTATCTCCTCCTACCTCTCCATGACATAGGAAATTATCTTTTTCTTCCGAATACAAACAAACTCCCGTAACTTCAATAGCAAAACTCTTTAATGGCATTACCTTATCATCACCAAATAATCTATGATAAGCTTTTTCTAATTTTTCTTTATCTACATCATAGAATCTCCATTCTACCGGTGATCCTTCTACCAAAACTTCTGGATCTTTTAAACATATTGTTGATAATTCTTCATCATTAAAATAATAACTTTTTAAATCTTCACAAGAACTTATATTAATACGTTTTGGATCTTTAATCGTTTTATATGCATAATATAATTTTGCTTCATCACTTAATTTCTCATACTCATTACCATTAGAATAAAAATTATTACTAAAATTCATATATTTAGCAAAAGAAGGATATATATCTGAAGGAGTATATACTTCTATCATATCGTATAAACTTCTCGCTATATTATAATTATGAATATAATAACAAACTAAGAATAATGGTGTTATACACAAAACTAAAATTATTAAAACAATATACCACTTTTTAAATTTTTTATTTTTATTAACAGAATCACTACTTCCTAATAATAAGTCATCTACAGATACACCAAATATTTCACTTAATCTAACTAAAGTAGAAGAATCAGGTATCGTTTCTCCTCTTTCCCATTTACTTACTGCTTGCCTACTAATGGGAATCATTTCTGCTAACTTACTTTGACTTAAACCCATCTTAGTTCTTAACTTTAAAATTAATTTTCCCGTCTTTTTATTATCCATAAAATCCTCCTATGTCTTTCATAACTAAAATTACTCTAAATTAATAAAAAAAGAAAGAACTTTTTAAGTTCCTCCACCTATTTTTATTCTAAAATAACTTCATCAATATAAGAAGATAAATAATTCTCCTCTAATTTTAATTTCTTATTATCGATAACAAAATTAGAAACAACTGGAATATCGATATTATCACCTTTTACTTCAATATCATTTCTATAATAAGTTAAAACATTACCATTTATTTCATATGTACCAGTTGAACGTTCAATAGCATAGTAATCACCTTCATCTCTAACATATACCTGCATTCTTCCTTCAAATATATTACTATCACTACTTATACCAGGTAAAAAAGCAACATATATTTTTTCATCTTCATTTTCATAATGAAAAAATGCTAATAATTTACCTAGTTTTTTACCATACTCATTAATCTTTAACATATTACAATAATTTCCATATCTAACATCATAAGTTATTGTGTTATATAAAAAATGATTTTCTACTTGATAATCTACTATTGTAATATTAGATTCTTTATCATAGTAGTAAGCTGTATTATTACAAGAAATATGTTCTAATTTATTAACATAATTTTTTAATTCACTTTTTAATACATTATTACCTCTTAAACTTTTAAAAGAATAACTATCTTCATTATACTTCATCATAAAAGAAAACTTAGGAACTCCTAAATTAATTTGATCATCACTACGATCATACTCAACTTGCATAACATTGTATCCAAAAGGTAAAAGCTTAAACAACACAACTAATATTATCAAAATAATTGGTATAGCTATCATAATATTTCTTCTATTTAATTGTTTTCTTATTTTAATTCTTTCTTCTTCCAATATTTTTTCAATCTTTATATTCTTTTTATTTTCAATTTGCAATAATTCATAAATATCGGTATCTAATATATCAGCTAATTTTTCTAAAATAGAAATATCTGGTAACCCAATTCCACGCTCCCATTTACTAACAGCTTTATCTGTAACAAATAATTTATTTCCTAGTTCTTGTTGAGTTAAACCTTTCTTTTTTCTTAAAGTCGCTATATTTAAACCAATCTTCTTAATATCCATAATAATTCACCATCTTAATTATACAATAACTTATTTCTAATATATCTCGACTTATGGTTTAGATTAATAATTATCATATTAAGAATCAAAATTTGGCAAATTTAAAAATATTTGTTATATTTTTTATAGGGTGGTTAGATGAATGGAGTTAGAAATAAAAAATTAATGGCTTTATTTACAGGCGCATTTATTGCTGTTAATTCTTTTAGTGTGGTAACTCCTCATAATGACCAATATCTTAGAGATGCCTACAAACTTACTTCGGCAACTATATATACTTCTTATTCTGAAGATTATTATAATGAATTTATGACCGATACAAATACCAAACTTCCTTTAAAAGATGCTATGGTTCCTCAAGGCTTAACTAAAGTAGATGACAATTATTTAATAAGTTCTTATGACTTTAATAAAGAGCAATCTTCTATTATTTATGTTTGTGACGAAGAAGGTTCTATTAAATGTGAAAATGATCTTGGTATGAAATCTCATGTTGGTGGTATTGCATATGACCAAAAAAATAATTTAGTTTGGGTTGCTGCTAGTAGAGGTTATGTTAATGCTTATTGTAAAGATGAAGTTATAGATGAAATAGATTGCGAATGTCGATATTCTTTTAATGTCAGTGAAGGTCTTAAAAACTATATGTATCCTTGGAAAAACTCTATTTCATATTTAGCTATTGATGGTAATCATTTATATGTCGGTAGTTTTGCTCTATTTAAAAATGGTTTAGTCAAAAAATATTTAATCGAAAATAATAATGGTTCTATTAATTTATCTTTAGTTAGTAAATTTAAAGTTCCTACTAAAGTTCAAAGTTTAACTATCTATCATAAAGATGATAAAGACTATTTACTTCTAAGTCGTTCATTTGGTGAAAATATACCATCTATCTTACAAATATTTACTTATCAAGAAGATATAGATGATTATACTAATCCTAAAATTAATTCTGTATGTTATAAAACAGATGCTATGATGGAACAAATTATAATTGATAATAATACTTTATATGCTATCTTTGAATCATCTGCTTATCCATATCGTTATAGTTCATCAAGTGCTGATAACTTAGAATCTACTGATATGTCATTAATCCTACTACCTAAATAAAGGTAGTTTTTTAATTACTAACTTTTACTTTATAAAAGACATAATATCTTTTAGTACCTTTAGTATCAAAACCTCTTTTAAATTCATAATCATTACTTAATTCTAACTTACTATCATAATTTAAATAAATATCTAAACTAATTACCTTATCTACCATTGTCACATCAATGTGCTTAAGTATTAAATTAATTATTCTTTCTAAAACTTTATTAGAATAAACTTTATCTCTAATATCATCTTCTAAAGTAACATTATTATTTTTATCATCTATATTATTAATATCTTCTTCAATGCTTTTAATCTCTTCATTAAGCATATTATTTCGTTTTTGAAATTCTTGATCACTAATTATTTCTTTAATATTTAAATCTAATAACTTATCTTTCTTTATAATTATATTATTAAGTTTCTTCTTTCTTTTCTCTATCTCTTCATCTTTATTAAAATCACTATTTTGATAATAGTTTATTAAAATATGCACTACTTTATTTAAATCTATTTCTAATTTATTAATAATATCTTTAAATATATAGTTTAATTCTGACTCTCTTATATTAGCTGAATTACAATATTCTTTACCATATTTTAAATACTCTGAACAAACCCAAGTAACATCTTTATTCTTATTTCTAAATATTCTTCGATAATATAAAGTTTTATGACATTTACAATATATCTTAGAACTATATAAATATTTATTATGATATTTATTTTTACTTTTCTTTCTTTTATTTAATCGTTTGTTAGCTTTCTCCCATAAATAACTATCAATAATTGGTGGTATCTTTTCTTTATCTTCATATGTAATCCATTCATCTTTATTAAAGTATTTAATTTTCTTAGTCATATAATCTTCTACTTCTATTTTTCTACCACAATAAAAACCTTTATACTTAGGATTTTCTATCATTCTTGAAATAGTTGTTACTGACCATTTATTACTATTTCTAGATAATATCTTATCTTTATTTAATCTTCTTACTATTTCTGATAATGATAACTTATCTATTGCATACCATTCAAATATTCTTCTTACAACATCAGCTTCCTCATTTATAATAACTAACTTCTTAGTATTCTTATCTTTTTTATAACCATATAACAAATTATTACCAAGTATTTCCCCTCTTAAAATAGCTCTATTCATGCCAAATTTAACTCTTTCTGATAATCTTCTTATTTCATCCTGCGCCATTGAAGCCATTATTGTAAGTCTTAACTCGGCATCAGGTAAAGCTGTATTAATATTATCATTAACAAATAATACTGCTACTCCATAAGAAAGTAATTCCCTCGTATATTTAATACTATCTAAAGTATTTCTCGAAAATCTAGATATTTCTTTCGTTATTATTAAATCAAATTTATTATTCTTAGCATCATCAATCATTTTCATAAAGTTATCTCTTTTTACATCACTAGTTCCCGTAATCCCATCATCAACATACCCAGTTATATAAGTCCAATTAGGATTCTCTTTTATCATTTCTTCAAAATGTTCTTTTTGATTTTGTAATGACTTTTGTTGTTCTAAATGATTAGTTGAAACTCTTGCATAATCTGTAACTCTTAATTTAATACTAGTTAAAGGAATCCCCATATTTAATTCTTTACGTATTTTATATAAATCCATTTATCTTTTCTTAAGCTCCTTAAGGATTTGTCTTTCAACTTTCTTATAAACTTGGTATGTAATTTTATTCTCTTCAAATAACTCTTTATTTATTATAAGTGCTACTTCTAAATAAATTTTATTATTCATCTTTAATCACTAATTTATAATTATGCTAAAAACTTTTATTTAGTCCTTTCTTTTACTATCATTAAGTGAACCTAATGCTACAAAGTTAGAAAAAGAAGGATTAGGTTATGTTGTTGGAAGCATTGGTGAATTATCTGGTGAAATGCCATATACAGCTTTCTATGCTAGAAAAAGTTATCTTGAAAAAAATGAAGAAACAATTAAAAAATTTAATAATGCTATTAATAAAGGTTTAGAGTATGTCAAAAAGCATAATGAACAAGAAATTGCTAAAATAATACTACCACAATTTCCTGATACAGCACTTAATGATGTTGAAGTTATCGTTAAAAGATATAAAGATGCCGATTCATGGCTTAATAATACTACTATAAGTGAAGAATCATATAAAAATTTAGAGAATATAATGATAGATAATGATTTATTAGATGATTATGTATCTTTTAAAGATTTAGTAATTAATCTGAATGACTAAAATATTAGAAGTAAAAAATATAAGTAAGAAGTTTAATACTACTAAAGGTGAAATAGAAGCTATTAAAGATATAAGTTTTACTGTTAGTGAAGGAGAATTTATTGCTATTGTCGGAACATCAGGATGTGGTAAAAGTACTTTATTATCTATCCTAGCTAATCTAACTAAACAAACAAGTGGGTCAATTAAATATTATAAAGATAATCCTATTATCGGTTATATGCTTCAAGAAGATGCTTTATTTGAACATATGAAGATAATAGATAATGTTTATTTAGGTTTAAAAATTCAACATAAACTAACTGATGATAATAAAGAATATGCTTTAAATTTATTAAAGAAATATAACTTAGATAAATTTATTAATCAAAAACCAAGTGAATTATCTGGTGGTATGAAACAAAGAGTTGCTTGTATATTATAAACACACTTTTATTGCAAAGAAAAACTGATAAATTTTTATTTATCAGTTTTAACTTTTTTTGGTTTAATAGCTAAGAAACAAATCGTTCCAGCAATACCTACTAAAGCAATACCAAGTATAATTTCTACTATTTTAGTACTCTTTGATTCTTCATCATTATCTTCTGTACTATTATTAGTTTGTTCATTACCATCTGTTTCTTCATCATTATCATTTGTCGTATTGTTATTTTCACTACTTGAATTATTTCCTGAATTAGAACTATTAGATTCTGAACTACTATTTTGATTATCGTTTGTTGATTGATTATTTGAATTTCCAGAAGAACTATTATTGTTATTGTTATTTGTGTTATTACCAGAATTACCACTGTTTGAATTATTATTGGAACTACTTCCACTAGAACTTCCAGAACTTGAATTATTTCCTGAAGATCCATTATTACTTGAACCATTATTATCACCAGAAGATTGATTATTATCTTTATCATCATCTTTGTTGT
The DNA here is from genome assembly GCA_947625425.1 of uncultured Bacilli bacterium. The sequence continues at coordinate 30,684 of CANQOH010000005.1, read as the reverse complement.
CATCTTTATCATTATCTTTATCTTCTGTTGAACTATTTACTTTAAAAGTAAGTTTATTATTTTCTAATTCTGGTTCAACCTTTTTGGAATTCCAATCATTACCAACAACAGTTAAAGAAGTACATTCAATCGTATAAGAAACATCACTCTTAGAACTTGTATCAAATAAGATATCACCTAAAACTAATTCTTTATTTTTATTTAATAAATTATGACTTGTTCCTACTCCACCAGTAGTCAAGTATATTTTAATAGTTTTATCATCTTTAATTTGAATTTTTTTACTTTCATCTACAGGGCCTACATCTTTTAACTTACTATCTAAGATAAATTGTTTTAAATTAATATCACCACTATATTTTAAAGTAATATCTAAGCCTCCAATAAAACCATCTTCAGAATGTAATGTTGCTTTAACATTTCCGTTACTATTTTCACTAAATACTAATCTAGTTGCTGCACTTACAGAGGTAACTGATATAAATATACTTATTATAAATACTACTATAGTTGTTAAAATTTTCTTTTGCATTTATATCACCTCTATTGTCCAGCTTTATCATTATCAGTTATAATCATTTGCTTTAAGTTTTCATAAGAAGGTAAATTATTAATAGTTCTTGAAGTACTAGTTAATCTTTGACCTTCATTAGTTTCTGAATTATTAACTCTATACATATATACACGAATAGTTTTTTCAACAGCAACCATTGCTTCATATTGTTCTTTACTCATAACATATAACCAAGTACCTTCTGCTACTTCATAAACAGTCATATCGCTATTTATTTCAGCGAAGATAACTTGATATCCATCATACATCTTAGATGCATCATTAGCATTAGCAATTGTTATTACGTTGAATGATGGACTACCAGCATAAGTTCCTTTAAAGACAACAGAACCAGCTTTAATTAGACCTTTTTTACCAATTACTTTTCCATCTTTATCCTTTTCATCTTCAGTACATCCATCTTTTAGATAACAATAATCTTCTTTTAATACCCCAATAGATTGACCATCATCAGTTGTTGTAGAAATTTCAACATTATCTCCAGGAGGAGCAATTACATCAATTTCAGCACCAGATAAACCACTAGTATTTCCATCAGATTCTATCTTAATATAACCAACACCATCATAAGTCCATAATTGACTTTCACTATCAGTGCCTTGACCCATAAAGTAGATTGTTTCTTTTGGATTATCTTTAGTAACTTTAAATTCACCAGATCTAGCAAGTACCCAACTTTTATCTTCACCAGTAGCACTTACATAAACTTTATATTTTCTAATTGTATTTTCAACTAATTCGCCATCTCTAACAAGGGCAGTATATTTAATACCACTTACAGACATTGAATTATTTAAATTAATAATTACATAAGCATTACCTTTATCAGTTGTTAAACTTACTTTATCTCCATTATGACTTAATGATTTAATTTTAACTATACCATCAAATCCTGTATTAGGATCACCATCAATTAATTTATTTACATTTAATTTAGAATAATCCATATTTTCATCTTCAGGATCTACTTTTTCATGTTCTTCCATAACATTTGAAGATATAGTAAAGGCTTCTTTCTTAACACTACCATCATGTGAAATCTTAATTTCATCTAAAGTAACTTTATTAGTTGGTGTTAAATAATAATCGTAAGCAACTACTTCATAAGTATAAGCTCTATTATTTTCAGCACCTAAATTATCAACAAATTCTTTAACATCACCTTTATTTTCAACAAAACCAACTGCTACACCATTACGTAAGATTTCATAACCTAAAATTTTATCTTTATCAGCAGTTAATCCTAAATTAATTGTTACTCTTTTATTTTCAGCATCAGTATTTTGGATACTAGCAGTTAAAATATCTGCACCTTTAGTAATACCATCTTTTTTATTTAATGTATAACGCCATGCTGTATCGTTTAAATAATAAATAGGTCTTGTTTCTTTTTCAAATTTACTTAATTCTTCTTTTAAAGCTACAGAAGGAATTAATCCCCAAGTTTCAAAAAAATCAGTTAAATCTTTACCTGCTGCTTCAGAAGCAAATAGAATTGTTAAATCATCTCTTGAATATTTATTAGCATTATCATAAGTTCTAGCAAATTTATTAATTCTTGCATAGATTGAATCTTTATCTTCAAAAGTTTTATTTTTATCATAAGCAAGATGTAATTGCCAATACATACCTAATTGAACAAATACATTTTGCGCTCTACCAATTGTATGTGAAGTAACTTTATCATAAATCTTATCATAACCTTGAATTTCTAATCTAGATAAGTCATGATCATTACTTGTTTGAGCAAGTAATGAATAAACATTATTTGTAACTTCAGCAAATACTGTACTATTTAAATTTATTTGATGACCAATTTCATGACTAATACCCCAACCAAAGTATCCGGTTTGTGTAGAAGTATTTTTATTAGCTTGAACTAATCCTGCAATTGAACCATATTCAATACCAACATGATATCCACCAGCATACATAAATGCTCCATCAAACATCTGCATGTAACGAATATTAATTCTTGCTTTTGGCATTCTATCTCTAGATTGCGAATCATCTGTCTCAACAAATCCTTTTTGACGATAGAATAATTCCATCATTTCATCAAAGGCTTCCATTGAATTATATAAACGATTTACTCTTTCATCATCATTACTTGTACCAGAATTTAAAGCATTTTCTACAGCCACACTTGATACAGAGAATAAACCATATTTAGTTACTATTTCTGTTGAACCTAAAACACCAGTTTGAGGATTAAAGTTTCCCTCATACTTTTTAGATAAAGTACTATTATAAGTTCTTAAAGTTTCAACATATTTTCTTATTGCTTTCTTTTTATCTTCTTCAGTAGTTAATAAAGTTGTATCTACCATTGGTATTTTAGTACCACCACTAACACGAACTTTAATAGGAACATTAACACTAGGTGCAGAAGTATATTTAATATATACACTACCACCACGTTCATCAGAAGAAGAACCAATCTTTGGCACTTCAATTATATTTAAACCTTTTTTCAAGTTAACTGAAGTTTTATTCCATTCACTAGCTTCAGCATGATATTGAGTAAATACTAATTGAACATTTATATTACCTTGTGAACCAACATAAACATTTAATGTTTCACCAGGTCTTGCAACAACACCTAATGGTTGATAATCACTTATTGTCATTGCAAATCTAACATGATTATTATATGTATTTGAAATATTTGGATTTAAAGTAATTACATCATCAATTGCTTCATCTTTTAAAATCTTTTCGGCATAATCTAAATCTGCTAATACACTATCTCTATATGGTGAATATTCATCATGATCTTTTACATCAGCTCTTGCTCTTAAATTATCTATCGTTGTTTGTGTTACACCTTGAGCTAATTCAAGTCTTAAATCATCAGTAAATAGTTTAGCAACATCATCTACTAATGAATCATATTCATAAACTTTAACTTCAGAAATTTGAATAGAAGGTGCATTACCAACACCTGTTACACCAAATTGAATAGCATTAGCTTTTATTGGTTTAGCTAATTTCATTAAGTAATAAGAACGACCGTTTTCATCTTTTTTAAGTCTTAATGTAACATCATTAACAGTTTGTCTTGTGCTATTATCAAATGTTTCTGTTTCATCTGACCAATATTTGAAAAGAACATCACCTGGATTAACAGCAGTTGTTTTAAATGAATATTTATAAGAATCTGGAACAGTAAGAATAAATTCATTCATTTCATATTCTTTATCTAAAACTACAATAGGTACTTGATTATCTACTGAGTAGTGAGTACCAGCATGCCATGTATTTGTTTCCCAATAACTCATATGATTATCATCGACAATAGAATATTTATTATTATCTGTCATCGTACCAGTTGAATATAGAACATCTTTAATATGGTTATTCTTTTCTGCACCAGGTACACTAGTATTAATTAATTTATATTGTGGAACAATGGCTGCTCCAGCAGCTTCAGTTGTTGCTTCTACTAAAGTATAACTTTCACTAATACCTAATGGATTTACACCAAGAACATAAGCTTGATACTTAGTAGCTGGTTTTAAACCATTAAGTGAATAACTACTACCTGTTTTAACTTCAATTTCTGTAAATTCATTTTCACCAGCTTCACGATAATATAATTTATATGAAACTGTATCATCCATTGCTTTCCAACTAAAGTCAATTTTTCCAACAGAAGGAGTTGCTTTAACCATATCAACTTTTGGTGGTTTTCTTGTTGCTTTAGGTGAAGCTTCTATTGCTTCACTCCAACCACTACGCCATTCTTGACTAGCAGATTGAACATATACTTTATAATTTGCATAATTCTTTAAATCTTCAATTGTAAATGAAGTAAATGTTGTTTGGAATACTTTTCCACTTTCCATCTTTGGTCCAACTATTTTTACTTCATAACCAGTTACATTTGGTACTGAATTAAATGTTACGGTTAATTGTTCACTCTTAGTATCATCAACTTTAATATTATCTGGTATACCAAATCCTTCAGGTTGTGTCGTTTGAACTTTAACATTATTTAAGAATTCTACTTTAGCAATATCAGCTAAATTACTTGAAGAAGTCTCCGTAATAATAATTGTTACTTTCTTAACTGCCACTTGCTTGCCTAAATTAACTTTAATTGTTCCATCAGTAACTTCATCAGTAAATGTATGAATAGCAGTATTACCTTGAGTAGTATCATCGACAAATATTTCTTCAGTTTCACCATCAGCTGTTAATACTTTAACTTTCATTTTTTGTGGAGCATTCTCCCCAACCCCAATTCGAATTTCACTCATTTCTACTGCTTCTTCTTTAGTATTACCACCTAAATCTAAAGCAAATTCAATTGGATTTTCTTCAGTTACTGGACCTTCATTATTTGATTTTAATGTAACTACACCAGTATCATTAAATAAATCACTTAAAGTACCAGTAACAGTAACATCTTTTGGAACTTCAATAGCTACATTTTCACTATCTATAATCGCACTTGTATTTTCTATCTCTGGACTACCTTTAGTTCCATTAATAATTGCCGTAATATAATTCAAATCAGCAATATCAACAATTCCATCTAAATTTAAATCTTTAGCTAAATCATTACTTTCTATAGCTGAGATCATAACACTTTCATCATCTTTATCTACTTTATTATCGTGATTAACATCACCAATTTCAAACATTCCTTTTTCGTTAGATAAAGTAATTCTTTGTGAAAAATCTTCTAATGTTACTGGAACACTATAAGTAACAAAATTATTACCACTAAATTCAATAGTATATGTTCCTTTATTTAATGCATAAAGATTAATACTATAATAAACAACATTATCACTAGTAACATCTCCAGATAAAACATTACCCATTAAATCACGTTTAGTAATTAGCGTACGAATATTTTGTCCATTTTCATCACCAAGATTTAAATGAGTTTCTAAAATACCATCTTTAGCATTTTTCATTTCATTTAAACTAATTGATGCTTTATTTTTATTTGCATTATAAATAGATACATTAATATTTGTTTCTTCACGATTTCTAACCGGTAAAGCTAAATGAAGTTCAACTTCAATATTACCTTTCGCTTCTATTCCTTCAATTGCCACACCAGTAGTAGTTTCATCTGCCATTGCTAAAGCAATTAAAGGTGAAAAATTATTAAATAATATTGCTCCTACTAGAAATAATGACAACATTTTATATAGTCTTTTTATCATAAACTCATCTCCTCGGATATATTATATAGTATGTCTAATTTTCTGACAATAGAATTCTATCATTTTTCCCCTAAAATTCCCTAAAAAGTTCTAATTATTAAGTATATTAATATAATAATATTAACTTATAAAATTAACATAAATTATTTATCACAATAATATAAAATAAAAGGTGACAAAAATGACTTATCAAATAAATAATTTTTATCAAAATATAAATTCTAAAATTATTAATTATAAACTATCTCTTATTCTTCAATTAATGGAGTCAAATAATGAATAATTATCTAAGAGTAGGTATTTATATTCGTCTATCTAAAGAAGATAAAGATAAATTAAATAAAGAAGATGATAGTGAGTCAATTAAAAACCAACGTCATCTTCTTTATGACTATATAGATAATCATAAAGAATTTATTTTAGTTGATGAATATTGTGATGAAGACTTATCAGGTGCTGGTACTTATCGTCCTGAATTTAATCGTCTCATAAACGACTGTCAAAATAGAAAACTAGATATTGTTTTATGTAAGAGTCAATCCAGATTTTCGCGTGATATGGAAATAATCGAAAAATACTTACATAACAAATTTAATGAATGGCATATTAGATTTATCAGTTTAGCTGACAATGCTGATACTGAAAATCTTGGTAATAAAAAAGCTCGTCAAATAAATGGTTTAGTTAATGAATGGTACTTAGAAGATATATCTAATAATATTCGTAGCGCTTTTAATTCTAAAATGAAACAAGGTGAACTAATCTCCCCTTTTGCTCCCTTTGGTTATGAAATAAATCCCTTAGATAATAATAAATTAATTATTGATCCAGTAGCCTCCTTAATTGTTAAAGACATCTATAATTTCTATTTAAAAGGTTATAGTTATACTAAAATATCTAATTATCTAAACAAGCAAAAAATACCTAGTCCATCTTATTATAAATATTTAAAAGGAATTAAACTAAATATAGTTAGTTCTAAAAAAAGAGAAGATATCTTATGGTCACCTAATGCTATTAAAAATATCTTAACTAATGAAGTATATATTGGTAACTTAATCCAAGGTAAAAGAACAACTATCAGTTATAAGAATCATAAAATAATTTCCAAAGCTCCTAATAAATGGTTAAAAGTCTTAAACACTCATGAACCAATTATCAAAGAAGAAATCTTTAATAAAGTCCAAACTCTTATTAAAGCCAAAAGTAAACCTCTTAAAAAAACTGGTCTTCTTCATCCATTTTCTAATAAAGTCTATTGTTTTAAATGTCATCATTTAATGCGTAAAAAAAATTCATCTCTTCACGAATATCTTTATTGTCCCAACAAACAATGTTCTAATACTTCAATTAGATATGATGCTTTATCTAAAATCATCTTAAAAGAACTTAATAACTTAATTAAAACTTATTATCAAGAAGACTTACTTAATACCTATCTTAATTCTCAAAATCAAAATAATAACTTATTAAAAGAACAAACTATATTAGAAACTAAAATAAAAGATAATCATCATAAACTAATAACTTTATATGAAGATAAACTTAATCACCTAATAACTCCCTTAGAATTCAAAAAATTAATTAATATCTATCGTAAGCAAAATAATATCTATCAACAAGAACTCAATAGTCTTAAATCTAAATTAGCAAATAATAATTCATCTAAACCAACTACTTTTATTAAGTTTACTCATTTAACTAAAATAATAACTGATGAATTTATTTATAAAATATATATTGATTCAATTCAAAAAGATATTAAAATATTTTGGAACATATAGTGTCTTTATCACCTTCAAAGAGTTGCTTTAATCAGAACACTTGCTATTAAACCAGATATTCTTTTCTTAGATGAACCATTTTCAGCTTTAGATTTTCCCACTAGTCTTGAAGTAAGTAATGATGTTTATCGTATTATTAAAGAGCAAAAGAAAACTGCTATTATGGTTACTCATGATATCTCATCAGCAATCAGTATGGCTGACAAAGTAATCGTCTTAAGTAAAAGCCCATCAACAATCAAAAACATATATGAAATAAATCTAACTAATAAAGATATACCAACTACAAATAGAAAAGATGAAAAATTTAATTATTATTATGATCTAATATGGAAAGATTTAGATAAAATTGTCTAAAGAACAACAACAATTTCTCAAAAAATATAAAAAAAATAAAAGAATAATTCTTTTAATCCAACTCTCAATAATTCTTCTCTTCTTTGTTATTTGGGAATTATTAAGTCGTTATAATATAATTAATTCTTTTATTTTTAGCAGTCCAACTAAAGTATTTCAAACTATTTATAAATTATATTTAGATCATAATTTATTTAATCATATATGGATTAGTATCTATGAAACTATTATTTCCTTTATAATTGGTTTATTAATAAGTATTATTTTATCTATCTTATTATATTTATATAAAGGCTTTTATAAAGTAATGGATCCATTCTTAACTTGTTTAAATTCACTACCTAAAGTCGCTTTAGGTCCAATGATAATAATTGTTGTTGGTGCTAGTACTAAAAGTATCATTGTTATGTCAATTTTAATTAATGTTATTGTAAGTACTATTGTTATTACTAATGGTTTTTATAATACTGATAAAATCAAATTAAAACTAATGTTATCTTTAAGAGCTAATAAATATCAAATTTTAAAATATTTAGTTATCCCAAGTTCATATAAAACTATTATATCTTCTTTCAAATTAGGGATAAGTATGAGTTTAATAGGTGTTGTAACTGGGGAGTTTCTTGTTAGTCGTGCTGGCTTAGGTTACTTAATAATCTATGGTACACAAGTCTTTAATTTAGATTTAGTAATTAGTGGTATTTTACTTTTAGTTATAATATCTTATATTCTTTATAAATTAGTTGAAATATTAGAAAAAAAATTATTAAGTTAGGGGTACAAAGAAGTAAATATTTATTTACTTTTTTGTTGTAGGAAAGTTTTCAAAAAAATAAAGAAGAACATTGACGAACACTAGTTCGTTATAATATAATTGATTTATGGAAAAATTTATTGGTTTGGTTATGATTATAAGTTGTATATAAGTTGTATAAAAAATAGTGTACGGTGGCGACCATCGGAATTTAGCTTGTGGAGGAGGAAACTCCAGTGAAGCAAGAAAAAGAAACCGCGAGATTTCTTAATGTAAAATAATCATTTTAGTTATTTATTTTACTTTTGTTCTTGTAAATAAAATATATATTAAATAAGATAATAAAATTATTATGATATAATTTACATAGTAGGTGGTTACATGAGTAAAGTAAAAAAAGAAAAAGCTCTAGATAATAAATGTCCTAGTTGTAAAGCCCCTATCTTTTTTAATCCAACTCTTGGTAAATGGAAATGTGAATACTGTAATAGTGAATTTACTTTAGAAGAAATCCAAGCTAAAACTAATGCTGGTTCTCTAGCTAATAATGAGGCTCCTAAAGAAGAAGTAAAAGAACAAGAAGTTGAAGATAATACTAATTATATTTCTTATCGTTGTGAAAACTGTGGCGCTGAAATTATTACTGATGAAGAAACAGCAGCTACATTCTGTTTATATTGTGGTAATACAGCTATTTTAAAAAATAAATTATCTGGTAAGTTTGCGCCTAATTATGTTATTCCTTTTAAGGTTGAAAAAGAAAAAGCAATTGAAGCATTTAAAAACTTATCTAAAGGACGTCCTTTTGTTCCCAAAGATTTCAATAACGAAAATAATATCGAAAAGATTAAAGGTTTATATGTTCCTTTTTGGTTATTTGATGTTGATGTTGAAGGTTCAATAGATTGTGATGCTACATCAGTTAGCACATGGACTTCCGGTGATTATCAATATACAAAAAAAGATATATATAAAATATTCCGTACTGGTAATATGAAATTTAATAATATTCCCGCTGATGGTTCAACTAGATTTGATGATAAAATTATGAATTCAATAGAGCCATTTAATTTTAAAGAACTAGTTCCATATAACCATGCTTATTTATCTGGTTTTTATGCTGAAAAATATGATACTGAAGCTGATCAAGTTTCAAATATAGCTATGGATAGAGCTAAAGAAACTGCTAAAGATACTATGTATAATGACAGTTTAGCTTATAGTACTAAAATAATTACTAACAATACCTTAGTTCCAACTATCAGTGAAAAAAAATACGTTTTACTACCTGTCTGGATGGTTAATGTTAAATATAAAGATAAATATTATATTTTTGCGATGAATGGTCAGACAGGTGAATTCATTGGTAATATACCATTAGATAAAAACAAAGTAATTCTATGGACCATCTTAATGTTTGTTGGTGTATTTGCTTTAGTTATTTTAATAAGCTTTATCTTTCATATCGTGGGAGGTACAGCATGAAAAAAATAATTTTTACTATTTTATTATTTTTAATTAGTTTTAATATCTGTTATGCTTCTACTAATACTTTTGAACGTACGGAAGAAAATCCACGTGTTAATAAAAAATGGGATATTAACAATAAAAATATTAATGATGTCTTTAATACCCCAAGTGTTGATGCTTCAGAAAAAGTTTATGATTTTGCCAATATTTTGACTGATGAAGAAGAGATTGAATTAAAAAAACAGATCGATGAATTTATCAATAAAACAGGCTTTGATTTAGTTTTCGTCTTTGATAGTTTTTCATATTCTTATGATAGTGAAAACGAAGACTATGCTGCTAATTTTTATGATTATAATGACTTTGGTATTGATGATGAAAAATATAGTGGTATCTTATTCCTTATAAATGAATATCCTAATCAAAGATACTATAATATGTATACATTTGGTAATGCTCAATTATATTATCAATCTGCTAGAACCGAACCAATCTTAGATGACATTTATTATAATCTTTATAATAAATATTATATGGATGGTTTAAAAACATTTATTGATGATTGTTATAATTATTATGAGGAAGGTATTCAACCAGATTTAAAAGATTACTACATCGATGATATGGGATATCTTCAAAAGCGTTACAAACCACCAATTCTTATTGGTTTATTAGTTTCTATTATTGCTACAGCAATTACCATTGGTATCTTAGTTAAGAAAAACTTTATGATTGCTCAAGAAACCAAAGCTCTTGAATACTTAGATCAAAATAGCATTCATTATACTAGAAAGTTAGATCAATTTATTACATCCCACACTACATCACATTATATTTCGTCAAGTAGTAGTGGCGGTTACTCTGGTGGTGGAAGTTTCCATAGTAGTGGTGGTTCATCAGGTGGTGGACACTCATCAGGTGGTGGCAGACACATGTAAAAAGTTCTCAAATTGAGAACTTTTATTTTTGTTTTTCAATAACAATTAATTTCTTTTTAGGTTTAGGTCTATTTCTATTAACTCTTTTAACCTTATTTGGATTTAAATTTAAATTACGATTACCACCACGTCTATTATTATTGTTGTTATTAGTACGATTAGGTCTTCTAACTTTTTTAACATTACGTGGATTTAAATTTAGAGACTTATTATTTTCCTTATTTTTTTCTTCTATAGCTGGTTTTCCAATATCAACACTATGTGGTCTTTCAATAATTGAACGATCATTTTCTAGTGGAATAATATCTTGTAAATCGTTATTACCAGTTTTTTCTTCAAATTCCAAATCAATTATTTGATTACTATGATTTTTTTCTTTGAAATTAATATTATTCCTACTCTTCTTCGCTGTTTCCATTGTAACTACCTTAATCTTATCGCCTTTTAAGTAATTCTCTTCTACCGGCTCTTTATCAATTTCTTCATCTGGTAATTCTTTTTCCATACGATTAAGTACTCTATCTAACTGATCAATACGATCATCATATTCTTTAATTCTTGTTGTTAAAGGATCGGTATCTAATACTTCAACTGAATTCTCTTTATACTGTGCAATCTCTTCTCGCGTAGTTGGTAATGGTACCGGATTTAAATTAGCATTTTGAACTCTTAATTCTTCTTTAATCTTTTCCTTACGAGCATTTTCTAATTCTTCTTGTTGTCTTATTAAATCTTCTCTTTCGTGATCATCAACAACTTCTTTAACTCTATTTTTAATACTAAATAAACTAAATAATTTATAAATCTCAATAAAAGTATAAATAGATACAGGTATTAATAATAAAAATAGCCATCCTTTTTGATTAGCAATCAAAAACTGTATTCTACCTAAATAAGGAATAATTAACATTTCTTTACCAATTACTTGATCATATTCAACATATAAACTATCAGGTTCACTATTATTATCACCTTGTGTTTTATATTCATAATTACCATCTGGTAACTTAATAACTTCAACTACACGATGTGTTATTGTCATCCCTTCTGAAGTTGAAGCCTTAGACACATAAGTAATAATATCTCCTACTTTAATATTCTCTGGTTTATCTTCTCTAACATTAATAACTACATCATATACTTTAATTGTTGGTGTCATACTAGGACTTACTATCGTATAAATAGAAAACTTAGGACGATAGTTTTCATTATTAGCATTCATTTGTGAAGATACAATATAATAAAGTAAAAATAATGCTATTAAACATATAAAAGCAATTACTACATAATATAGCAATTTACCAATTGTATAAAGTATTCCCTTTGATTTACTATTTTCCATAATTACCACCTATTGTTCTAAAAGATTAGGCTTATTATCTATTTGTTCAACAACAATAGACGCTTGATAATAATTATTAGTTTCTCCAGGGAATGTTGTTCCTTGGAAGACAACATCAATCGTATAAGTCTTCGTCTCTTTTGGACTTATTTTAACATTATCTAAAATAACTTTATCAGATAATGGTAATTGATTAGTAGTACTTGTTTCACCATTAACATTTATACTATAAAATAAATTATTAGTTGATAATAATGAAGTCTTAATTGAAACTATCTTTATATTATAAGTAATAGTTTCATCTCCCTCATTACTAACCTGTATAACTTTTGGTGTACTAAGTCTATAACCAGTTACGATATTACTTAAATTTAATATTGCTGAATCATTATATATTGTTGATAAAGTTTGATAATATGTTTTATCTTCTTTAATTTCATCGTGTACATCAAGACTTCTTTTATACGCCATAAAAGCAAATACCGTACTTACTATAACTGAAATTAAAGTTAATAGAACTACTACAAATAGAGCTATAAATTGTCTTCTTTCACTACGCTCTTGAGCTTGGATAAGAATGGTATATTGTGTTTCTAATTCTGATTTAAAATTTTCATTTTTCTCCATTCTTATCACTTCCTTTTTATTCTTTTATAATTACTTTATATGTTCCTGTAAATGCATTATCAAAATTATACATTTGATTTTGCCCAGTATTTTTAAAATTAATTGTTATACTACATTCATTAGTTTTATTAGCTTCTAATTCTAAATTATCTAAAATAACTTCATTAGTTATAGGCATTTGTTTATCTGTAACCTTTTCCCCATTATCACAACTTATTGAATAAACAAATTCATTAGCTCCATCCCAATTACTTGTTACATTTTCCCACTCTATTACGTATTTTATTGTATTTGAATTATTATTTATAATATTAAATTTTTGTTCTAAATGATATCCCGGATTAATAGCAGATAATCTTAAAGAATTATTGGCATAATAATTAATTGAAGTACTTTTATATATATTTTTATTAGCTAAAACTTTATTACTATTAGCTTCAGTTCTTATTTCATCATTCATAAAAACTATACTACTACTTATAATTGAAGATATTAAAGTAAGCACTGAAAAACAGCAAATCAGTATCATCCACTTCTTGTCCATCCCAATCACCCTTTATTATATATAATAATAGCAAAATAATCCTTTATTATCAAGATTATATTTGTGTAGCTAACCTCCAAAATTATGCTATAATGATTACTGAGGTGCTATGATGAAGTTAAGTATAATAATACCTTGTAAGAACGAAGAAGGTAATGTTAATAATTTATATGAAGTAATTTCCAAAGTTCTTGGTAAGAAAAAATATGAACTTATATTTATAGATGATGGTTCAACAGATAATACTTTAGTTGAACTAAAAAAAATATATGAAAAAGATATGCAACATACTAAGGTTTTATCTTTTTCTCGAAACTTTATGAAAGAAGCTGCTATTTTAGCTGGTTTAGAAGCTAGTAGCGGAGAATATACTTGTATAATCGATGGTGACTTACAACAAAATCCTAAATATTTAATTGAGATGATGGATTTCTTAGATGATAATAGTGACTATGATGAAGTAGCTATGGTTATGAATAAAAGAACTACTGAATCTAAGATAATGGCTTTTTGTAAAAATATGTTTTATAAAACAATGAATAATTTATGTGAAATAAATCTAGAAAATGCAGCATCAGATTTTAGAATGTTTAGAAAAAATGTTAAAGATGCTTTAATAAGTTTAAGTGAAAGAAATAGATTTTCTAAAGGTTTATTTAGTTGGGTAGGATTTAATATTAAATATATGCCTTATGATGTTGAACCAAGAGGTTCAGGTAAATCATCATTTGGTTTTAAAGCTAGTCTTCGTTATGCTATAACAGGTATTACAGCTTTTTCTGAAAAACCATTAAAGTTTGGTATCGGTTTAGGAATATTATCTTTAGTAGCTAGTTTAATCTATTTAATAGTACTACTAGTTCAAATAATTGGTTTTAACTTTGAATTCACTGCTATTCATGCTTTAATAATTTTAGTTTTATTCCTATTTGGTATTCAATTTATCCTTTTAGGTATAATAGGTAAATACTTAGGAACTATTAATTTTGAAGTTAGAAAAAGACCAGCTTATATCATAAAAGAAAAATTAGGTTTTGATAATGAAACAATACTTTAGTATTGTTTTTTTTTAGAAAGTAAAACAATGTCTACTAATTTTAAGTTTTCTTGCATAAAAATATTTGTAATAATATAATTATCTTAATAGTTGATATGCTTAACATATCGTAATTAAATTATATGGAGGTATTAAAATGGGTTTAATTAAAGCTATAGGTAGTGCAACATCTAGTGCTATAGGCGATCAGTTTAAAGAGTATGTCTCATGTCCTAGTGTTGACAAAAACGTTATGATTGTCAGAGGTACAGTTTCACATGGCGAAGGAAATAAGAATCCATCCGAAGGCGTTATTACTAATGGTAGTAAAATAGTTGTTCCTCAAGGTTGGGCAATGATGTTAATCGACAATGGTAAAGTTGTTGAATTCTCATCTGAGCCAGGTGAATATACTTATGATAATAGTAGTGAACCAAGTGTTTTCTATGGTGGCTTATGGAAAGGTATCGTAGATACAGTAAAAACTATTGGTTCAAGGATTACATATGGTGGTCAAACTGCTAGGGACCAAAGAGTTTACTATGTTAACTTACTAAATGTTTTAGGTAACAAATTTGGTTCACCACAACCTAAAAAAATTACAGACGAAAAATATGGAATAATCGAAGTTACATTCTTTGGTGAATATGCTTATAAAGTAGAAGATCCAGTTGCTTTAGTAGCTAATGTAATTGGAGCTAATGCTAAAGATCAAGTAACTTTCGATGAAGTAATGGGTTCACAATTAAAAAATGAATTCGTTGAACAAATAACTAAAGCTATTACTGAAGTAATGAGACTTAAAAAAGTTTCTTTCGGTGATATGGGTATGTATGGTAGCGATATTTCTGATAAGATGAACGAAATATTAAGTTCTTCTTGGAAAGAAAAATATGGTATTGTTGTAACTGATGTTGCGATGGGTGACATAAATGTTACTGATGAATCAATGGCCAGAATTAACAAGATTGATGATGCTACTATCTTCTCAGATGCTAAATTACAATCTGGTTTAATGGCAAATGCTTCTGCTGAAGCTTTAAAAGCTGCTGCTAGTAATGAAAATGGCGCAATGATGGGCTTTGCTGGTTTAAATATGGCTAACAATGCTGGTGCTGGTATGATGGGTGTTGCTAATCAAAATGCTCAAGCCCAAGCTGCCCAAACTCCTGCTCCTACACCTGCTCCTGATGCTGCTGTAGTTGCTGGTGCTGCACCAAAATTCTGCCCTAACTGCGGCACACCAACTAATGGTGCAAACTTCTGCCCTAACTGTGGTCAAAAATTAAATTAAATAAAAAAAAAATCTACGCAAGTAGATCTTTTTTTAGCTTAAATTTTATTTATTCAGTAGCTAAACGTTTATGAAAGATATCCATTAAATCTTCATAATCACTAAAGAATTTAGAATTACCTTCAATATCAACAATTTCATAATCAAACCAACATGAGCCATCTACACAAGACGAAACTGAATTAAATGATACTACATTCTTAAGTGATGATACTAATTCTGGTTTGAATTCAGTAGATAAAATATCTTCAATACTATCACTAGCTGTCGCCACAACATATACATTACCATCCATCATAACTGCAAATAACATATCAAAAGCCAGTGATTCATAACCAGTTATGGAAAAAATATCAGCAACTTTATCCATATTTAATTTAACTCCTTCAGTATCTACTGTTCCTGGAATTACAACTTTTGTACTATTAACCATACTATCTTCATATTTAACATATAAATAATTATCAGAACCTAAATAATATTCATAACCACTATTATCTGTTCCTTTACCAATAGTAAAACTTTTAAATAAAGAACCATGACTACTAACTAAGTTATTTAAATAACTTTTATAACGTTCATCAGCTGTTACTTCTTGAACCTTAGTCTCCTCTTTCTTTTCTGTATTAGTAGGACATTCCTTCTTATTAATAAATTCAACATTAACTAAATAAGCTCCTAAACCAATAACTAATACTAATAAAATAACAATTAATACATTCTTTTTCATAACTATCTTCCTCTCTATTATCTATAATATCAAAAAAAGACTTATTTTTTAAGTCTTTTAAATTTTTCCATAATTTTTTTTCTTCTTACTTCTTCTTCGTCTAAATCTAATTCATATTTATCATTTCTCAATAATAGAATAGAACCTTCTCTAGAACCTTTTGGTAATAAACTAATATCCACTTCTCTTTTTTCTTTATCCACAATATTTTCTAAAACAGCAATCTTATCTTCTATACGATCAATACTATATTTCATAATTTCACCTATCCATTCGTATCAGTTTTAAAAAATTCAAAATTAATTTTTTTACCATCACTATCTAATCTAATTGTTCCATATTCACTTGTCATATAAACTTTATCCGTATACTTTTTAATTCTTTTTAAAGTATCAGCACTTGGATGTCCATAACTATTTTCTTTAGCAACGGAAATAATTGCATATTCTGGTGTAACTTTCTTTAAAAATTCATCAGTACTACTATAAGCTGAACCATGATGGCCAACTTTTAAGACATCAACATCAATATTTTTATCAAGTAATAACTTTTCTACTTTATCAGTTGCATCACCTGTAAATAAATAAGAATAATCACCAAATATCATCTTTAAAACAATAGAAGTATTATTTAAATCTGAATCATCTGTTCCTGTATACATAACTTCTAAATCAGCTTCACCTAATTTAAAAGTATCACCTATCTCCGGTACCGTTATATCTAAATTTTTCTTGTCTATTGCATCTAAAACATCTTCAAAAGTCTTAGTCGTTGTAATAACTTCAGGCATATAAACATTACCAATATCAAAACTATTAATAATATCATCTAATCCCCCAATATGATCTTCATGGGGATGAGTACCTACAACATAATCAAGTTTTTTAATCCCTAAATCATTCTTTAAATACTTTACTAACTTAGGTCCATCTTCATTATTACCAGCATCTATTAACATATAATGTTCTTGATTAGCAATCAAAATACTATCGGCTTGACCAACATCTATAAAATAAACTTGTAAATTAGTAGTTACAACATTTTTATTCGCATACGACTCATCCTGATTCTTATATAAAGAAATCAAATAACATACGATAGCTATAACAAATATAAATAAAACTAATTTATCATCTTTTCTCTTTCTTCTTCTACTCATAAAAAAACCTACTTTATATAAATATTATATCATTATAATACTTAAGTAGGTCATAATTATTCCTTATCTTTTTTCGGTTTAGGCATTAATTTCTTTAATACTTCTTCATCTCCAGCTGAATTAATAACCTGATCACTAATATCTATATCA
This sequence comes from uncultured Bacilli bacterium, assembly GCA_947625425.1. The sequence goes on along the minus strand of CANQOH010000005.1, from coordinate 12,742 downwards.
TTATATTTACCATTAACATATAAATCTACTAACATATAAATAACATCAAATAATAATTCACTATCTTGAAATAATAGATCAATAATTCTTTCTAAAGAATTTTTTTCATATAAATCAACATGTTCTTTTAAAGTCTTATTATCTTCTACTAAATCACATAAATATTTACTAGCTCGGTAATCTACTAGCGCTAATTGTAAGCATAAATCTTTAGCATTATTTTTATCAACCATATATAAATTCTTAATAAAACCAACTACAGTCGAAATAATTCCTTCTGGAAAATCAATCATTAAAGTACGTTCATAAAACTTATATTGATTTCTAATATTTTTAATTAATTTATCTATAGTTACTGGTTCATAATAAGTATCTAAGTCTAAATTATGACAAGGGAATATCTCTGATAACTTTTTATTTTCTGATAAAGATAAAGATCTTACAACTAATATCTTACCTAAACCATTTAAATTATAAAAATCATAAGCCGCTTTAATCATCGTATTAAATAAACCTATATTAGCACTAATCTCCGCATATAGATCATTAAAATCAATAATATTATATAACTGATAGAAAGTATCAATATCTTCTTCAGAAGCAATACCTTGTTTAATTTTATAAGCATACATTTTATAAGCATCTAAATAAACAACACCCATAAAAAATTCACGATATACCCCTATAGATTTCTCATTAGTATCTTCTAAAGAATAGATATAATCCATTATCTTATCAATACCTTCTTTAGTACTAATTCCTACTAATAAGTTTTTTTCTACTACATCAAAAATTTGCTTTCTAATACTTTGATTAAAATTCATAATTTTATACTCAGCCATCTTAAATCCCCCAATGACCTATATTGTAACAGAAAACTATCTAAAAAGATATAATAAACATCATTGCACAAAAACTAATTTTATGTTTAAATTAATTATAGTAAAGGGATGACAAAATGAAAAAACTAACTTCAGATAAAGCTTTAGAATTATTAATCAAAGATGTTATCCATAATAAAGAAGAACTAGAAATTCAAAAGAATAGATGGGTTAAACATTGTATCTTTGTTTCTATCGCTGCTGGTCGTATTGCTCGTCAACTTAAACTAGATGAAGATTATGCCAGTGCATTAGGCTATATTCATGACATTGGTCGTAAAATAAGTCATAATAATCATCCAATATTAGGATATAAATATATGGTAGATGAAGGTTATCCTGAAGAAGCTCGTAGTTGTTTAACTCATTCCTTTGTTGATAATAATATTAATTTAACTGCCGGTCCTCTACCATCAGATGAAGCCTATGATTTTATTAGTAAATATTTAGCTGACACTGAATTAACTATCTATGATAATATAGTTCAAATGTGTGATTTATTTTGTTTAGAAACAGGATTTACTACTGTCGAAAGACGTATGTTAGATATAAGTAAAAGAAAAGGAGTTTATTCTCATTCTCTAGATCACTTTAAGAGTGTTTTAGCTTTAAAAGAAAGATTAGAACAACAAATGGGCTGTAGCCTATATTCTTTATTTCCTGAAATAAAACCAGAGATAATCGCCTCTATAGATGAAGATCATGAAAAACTACTAGAGTTACTAGAAACATCTGAAGTCAAAAAAGATGAACCACCTAAACACGGAAAAGCATTTTAATGCTTTTTTTATTTACGTTAAACCAAATAAATTAATAAAAAATATAGACATTTAAAAATAAAACTTTTATCATTAACTTATAAGATATAAGGAGTAAATTATGGAAAAGAAAAGACCTAATATTGTATTATATACTATCTTAATGTTGTTTTTATTTGTCTTTATTGTTGAAGGAATAATTTGGGGTTATGGTGGACAACTAATATATTTTTCAATAACAAATCTACCTAAAGGTGACCTCGTAATAAGCGAAGCTGTTTTAGCTATTATGGTCCTAATCGTTTTACTTATCTTTAAGAATTCATATGTCTTTACTCAAAAGACTGAAAAGCTATCTACTAGTTTATATTATGGTTTATTTTATTTAATAGGTTCTGGCATTTTCACTCTTCTTTATGGTGTACTATATGGTGGTTTATTTACAGGATTAACTTTAATTAACTTAGTTTTAGGTTGTTTACTAATTGGTATTTGTGAAGAATTTCTCTGCCGTGGATGGTTATTAAATGAATTCCTTGAAAGATTTGGTGATGATAAAAAAGGAATTTGGTATTCCATCATTGTTAGTGGTATTATCTTCGGCTTAATGCACTTCGGTAATATCTTTACCATTAATCAAAGTGTTATAACTACTTGTATTCAAGTATTAAATGCTACTGGTTCAGGTATCTTATTTGGTCTAATTTACTATAAAACTAAAAATATCTGGTCAGTTATTATTCTTCATGGCTTATGGGATTTCTCTTTATATTTAGGTGAAATAGTTCCTGTAACTGAAGCTTATGAATCATTTACTACTATGTCAATAATTAGCTTAATCTTAACAATCTTTATTGTTCTAGCTGAATTAATTAACATCACCCCATATCTTAAAGACATTAATAATAAACCTAAAAAAGGTACTATTGCCTACTTAGCAATTCTAAGTTCATTTATCTATATTTTCCTATTAATATTTATGACTAATATCTCTACGGAAATTGGTGAAACATATAAATACGATACAATTACTTTAGATCATTATGCTATTACGCAAGATAACTATGATGAATATAATATTAAATTCCAAGCTATAGATAACTATTCATTTACTTTAAATGAAAATAAACAACATAATTTAGTCTTTACCAATAACAATACTGATGCATCTATTGAAATAGAATGTGAAGATTTAACTAGTTACTTAATACTTGAACAAAATGATTATTATGTTCTAAGTTATATCGATTATACTGATAGTCAAAACTATTTCTTAAACTACATCTATCTACCTAAAAGAGAAATATCTAATGATGATGAATATTTAGATAATATAAAAAATACTATCAAAAAATATTTAATCCCTAGTGAAAGTACTTTAATAACTATCAGTGATTATGATAATGATATTTCATATGTAAGTACCTATAATGTTGATGATGGAATATATGTCTTAGTAAAAGAAGATAATGTCGCCCTTTTAAATAAAAGCTAAAAAAATATTAATATTTATGATATAATACCTCAGGTTGCCAAGCAAAAGGAGGTAATTATATGAAAGCTAGATGCAAAATATTTATAGCAGCTATTCTTAGCTGCGGTATAGCTACATCAGTAAAAGCTTGTAGTGGAAATATAAAAATATCTAAACCTCCAATTATTAATTACGAACAATATGATATTGAAGGTAATCCCGTCTTTGCGACATACGAAGATGGTGAAATATATATTGTTGATAAAGATAATGATATAGAGCATGATGCAAATGATATTGTTATCGTCGACTTACGTGATGTTAAAGAAGACATGCAAGTCATTTCTTCATATCGTATCGAAGATATACCTTCTCAGTTAAAAATAATTGATTTAATCTTAGAATATAATGAATTATTTCCAAGTGATACACCTTGGGATAGATCCAAAAATTCTATGTTAAATGAATGGTTAGCTCATAATGTAGCTTATTTACTTAACTATGAAAGACAAAGTAGTGAAAGTGTTGATTTTCAAAATCAAGAAGAAGATCAATACGATATTATAAAACTTATTAAAAAACCAAAATAGAATATAACCATATATTCTATTTTTTATGTTAAAATGATAATGTAATATTTATGGAGGCATGTATATGAAATTAGTAAAAGCAAAATGTCCAAGTTGTGGAGCTGCAATTGAAGTTGATAAAAATAGTGACACTACAAAATGTGATTATTGTGGTTCTAAAATAGTCGTCGACGACGCCATTGCTAAATTTAAACTAGAGGTATCCGGTGAAGTAGAAATTAAAAATCTTCCCAAAATAGAGGGATACCTAAAAAATGGCGAAAGAGAATATAAAAATTATGATTATAAAGAAGCTTTAAATTATTACAATAAAGCCATTGAACTAGACCCAGATAATCCATTAGTTGTTTTAAGAGTAGGTATTTGTAAATCAACCCTAACCACATACAATAAATTTGAAACAAACTATGCTATTAATGCTTTAAAAGATGTTTTAAAATTAGAAAATGATGATGACAAATTAAAAAAATATATTACTGAAACTTATGCTTGTATCTTTAAATTAGAACAACTTGCTCGTAATAATTGGTCAAGTTTAGATCAATTTGAATCAACTAACATAACCAATTATATAGAAAGATTAAATAAATGTTTACTAGCTTACGAATACTTATTTTCTGTAGTTAAAACTAAAGAATTTAAAATAACTATCATAACTAGAATAATCAATATTATAACTGAAATACTATCTCCAAAGAAATATTGTACTTATAATCGTAGTAATGGTAATAAAATATACAAGGCTTATCTTTTAGATTACAATTATAGTAATGCTTTAAATCAAAAGTATCAAAGATATATAAATGAATTAAATATCTTAAATCCTGCTCAAGCTCAAGTAATAATTAATAGACCACAACCAACTAACTATGATTTTAAAATAGTCGTTAATGTAATTGTATATATTGTATTGGGACTAATTACATTATTAGCATTAATAAATGAAAAATTCCCATTATTTTCTTTATTATTAGCTGCTGCTTTAGTCTTATATACATTATTAATTACAAAAGTTTTATTTAAAAACAATAAACCACTAGGTATTGTCGTCATCTGTATTTTAAGTGTCGTAGGATTAATAGGATCACTAATACATTCATACCCATATTTTATCGATAGTGATTTTAAAGATGAAGAAAATAATATCTATGTTAAATTTAACCGTGAAGACGGAGTAATCAAATTCAATGATGAGGAAGGAGAAAAAACATATGACTTATCATATAAAGAAAAAGATGATTATACTTTAATTAGCTTAGGAGATTATCAATTTAAATTTCAAACCAATTATAATAAAAGTAAAGAATATCTTCTATGTTTACTAGAAAATGATGAATGTAAATATTTCTTTGTCGGAACAACTTCATCATATAACTTTGTATCAAATATGAAAGAATATCAAGATTTTATCAAAAATGATAACGAAAGCTAATAAAAAAACTTACAAACTTTAACGTTTGTAAGTTATTTTTATATGGAGGGGCCTACCGGATTCGAACCGGTGCTCAGGGAGTTGCAGTCCCTTGCCTTACCGCTTGGCTAAAGCCCCATTAAAGTCATATCACACGACATGACTTAATTTTATAATAATGACATATAAAAGTCAATTATTATTTAATTTCTATAGTATATATTTTATTTCTTATTCTAACTAACATATTAATCTTTTTTGATTTAGAAATTGAACTAGCTACTTCATAAACTTTAACATTCTTTAATCCATCAGGAGTAACATTTACCATTGTACTAACATTATATTTATCTTCATTGCTTTCTACTCCTGAAAGCGTACTATATTGATAACTTAAAGAAACAAAATCACTATAAAAATCTAAATGACTATTTTTATAATATGAAGATCTATCGTCCCACTTAATTTCATCTTCAATAATTGCTAAAACATTACCAGGATGAGGAACAAGAACTCCTGCAGCATCATAACAATTTGAACCAGCACAATTCTTGTATTCATAATTATAATGATCAACAAACTTAATACTCTTTAATGTATAAATAGTTTCCCCAATCATTGATTTTTTTAAAGATACTTCACTACCTACTTTATAAACCTCTTTAATATTATCTGTTTTTATTAAATTAGTAGGTTTAATATTAATCTTTTTATATCTCTTAAGTAATTTATTACCTTTTCTTGTTAAACCATTAAGTATTCTCATTTGATAAGAATTTTTAACTTGATCTTTATTTAACTCATAAACTAAGACATATTCATCACCAGCAAATTCTTTTACATTAGGAATAATTTCGCCCTGATAAACACTACCTATATCAATAAAACGTGAAGCTCTATCATAACTAGGATATATAGATTCATTATCTAAATATATTCTAAAGTTAGAACTATCTATACTAGTAGCTTTCCCATTATTAATAATACCTAATTTAACTGCTAAATAATATTTATCACTTATTTTATTACCATGATAATCAACATTAGTTAAATAACTATCTTTTAAAGATATAGTAAATCTATCCATCTCTAATTCTTGATTAACGGTATAAGTCTTATTATATACTTGGAAATTTAAAAATAAAGTAACACCAATTCCTATTACAGCAACAACACTAAAACAAGTAAAAACAAATTTATTTTCTAATACATAATATTTTAATTCACGTATTGTATGAACTAAAACTTTTTTAAGACTCTTATCTTCACGTCCAATACGTAACTCTATACTTTCATCATCGCTATCCGCTACAATTAATTCAGCATTGTTATCAAATCGTAATGTTCTAACATTAAATCCAACCCCTTTAGCTAAACCAACAGCAAACAAGAAATAAGCCGGAAAAACACTTAAATTTGCACAATCTCGAACAAAGTTAGCAAATGTTTGATCAATAGTAGATAATTGCATAGTTTCCATTGTAACTCTAAAAAATAAAGCTAAGACTAATAATATAACATAATATATTGAACCAACTAAAAAATACCAGACGTTCTTCTTTTTAGTAAGACACACAAAATAAATAGAGGCATTTACTACCAGCATTACTAAAAGTACAAAAAAGGTAAATCCTGTTACATATTTAGTTGCAAAATCACTTTCATAAACCGTATAATTAGCTTTAACATAATCTCTAAAGAATTCAGCAATATCACCAAATTTTAAAGCTAAATAAAGTATAGGAACTAATAATAACAAATTTATTATTTTATAATGTTTAGCTATAAAACTATAAGGGTTTCTAATTACCATATAATGCCCCTCCTACTCTATAATTAATTATATCATATTAAATCTTAAAAAAGAAAAAATATGATTACTCATATTTAATTCTTTTTAACTAATAATTGTCCTGGTAATAAATATATAGTTTCATTAGTATTTATCATTTCTTGATGAGGTACATTAAACTTCTCTGCTACCATATCCAAAGTATCTCCATCCTTTGTTACATAATAACTATAATTACTCTTAGGAATTAATATCTCTTGATCAGGATATATATAATCTTGACTATTTAATCCATTAAGAATAGCTAATAAATCTGGATTAATATTATATTGTCTAGCTATAGCATATAATGAATCTCCCTTTTTAATCGTATAATAATCAAAATATTTTTCTTTATTTATTGGAACTATTATCTCTTTACCTGCTCTTATCATATCAGGAAAAGGTATATTATTTAAATCCATAATAATACTTTCCTTAGTATTAAACTTCTTAGCAATACTACTTATATCATCACCTGGTTGTATTAGGTATTTATCATACATAAAATCACTCCTAATATAACTTATGATTAAATTAAAATTTAGTTATTAATAAATATTAAATTTTTATAATTAAATTCCCATTCTCCGTATTCAACTAACTTAACTTCTCCTTGTAAATTATTATATTTATATAAAGTATTATCTACTAAATAATATATATCATCATTATTACTATAAACAATTTCTCTTATTTTATTATTAGATACTTTTATTTTATCTTTATCATTCCAATAATATAAATATAAATTATTATTTATTACAATATAATTATAATTAGTTTTATAAGTAAAACTCTTATTACTAGCTATTAAAGATTTAATATTTATCTTTTCTTCTACCCCATTTTTATAAATAACTCCATTTTTATTTTTAGAAGCTAAAATACGCATTTTCTTTTTATGAGGAACTAATTCATATTCTATTCCCGCTTTTTTATCGACTAAATAAATAGATTTATCATTAGTACCTAAAATATAACTATCATACGAAATAGTATATTTCATTTCCCAAGTATCTAACTTCATATTATCTAAATTAATTATATATAACTTATTAAATTCATATTCTTGTTCATAATCAGGTACAACTAAATAATTATTAATTTTAGTAGCCAATGGAATATCATATATATCTTTATTAAATAATTTAATAAATTCAACATCTCCACCATTTAAATAATTAAATCCTTTATAATTCCATATTAAAATATCACTATTAGTATTATAGATATGATAATTTTCATAAGTTATATCTTTTTCTGAAGGTTTATCATAATAATCTTTTAATTCATTACTTAATTCTTCCGGAACTAAATAAAATGATATTTGCTCTCCATCATAACTACATAATGGCATTGAACTAATCTTAGAACTTTTAACTTCTAAACAAACATAACCATCTTTTTCATGTTTTTTAACATCACTAATTAACTTCTTATCTTTTTGATAATCAGTTTCACTTATAAAAGTATATTTCATATCATTATCAGTTATTTCATAATAGTATAATTTTTCATCTTTATCATAATTTTCATTAATGGCATAATCTGAAATATTATATTCTAAACTATATGACTTTGAACCAAACAATGATAAAACAAATAACACTAGTGCTATTAAAGCAATTAAGATTAAAACTAGAACGATTTTAGCACTACTTTTTAATCTATATTTCCTCATTATATTATCTCCAATTATTCCTCTGGTTTTCTATTAAAAGAACCATATTTCTTTTTCTCTTCCATCATATATTCCGTAATAGCTGTTTCTACCTCTGGTAAACAATTTTTATCTAAGTTAGTAATAACTACTACTTCTTTCATTGTATCAATTGTTATTTTACCAAATAGAAGTCCTCTAAATACTTGCATATCATTATATAAATCAGGTGTTATAGAATTTAAAGAATATCCATAAAGAATGTGATCCTGACCAATTAAAATACGTTTATTAGTTAAACAAACAACACAAGTTGAAAAGACATCTAACATATCATCATTCTTTTGTCCCGCAAAAGTATAAATAGGTTCTTCTCCTGGATTTAAATGTTGTTCTACTACTTTAGCATGTTTTCTTAATCTCCACCATGTAATAGTTCTTGGAAATTTCGCTTTAAACATACATACTTGATCATATACTTTACCCATTTTATTCACCTAATCCTTCTTCTAATTTATTTAAATATTCATTATCAAAAGTAGTTAATGATAATACCTTATTATTTCTAATAGTTATTATATAATTACTTTCTAAATCTTTAAATCTATCATCTATATTATAAAATTCAGCTGCATTCTTATTAGATAACTTACTAGTTTCTAATAAATATATATTAGTTCTTCTATAATAAGCTATCTTATTTAATACTTCTAAAAACTTATTATAAGTATTAGAAGAATTATCTATCACCGCCACAATTCTTAATTTATCACTTTTAAAATATTTCTTAAATTTACTATAATTTATACTTTTATAATAAGTTTTATCTTTATCAAAGTCACCTTCTACTTTTTCATAAACAAATTCTTCAGTAACTATAACTTTATCTTTATCTTGGGCAATTTCATTAAACAAATAAATATTAACTGTTAATAATATTAAAACTACTACTATTAAAAGAATAAATATTATAGTGTTCTTTTTTAATTTTAACACCTTAACCACCCTTTACTTATGTTTATTTTATAATGATTTTCCCTTTATTGCAATAAAAAGGAAACTATTTCTAGCTTCCCATTTTAAGTATTATATAAGCAACACCAATTGCTATACCACATATCAAACCAACAACTGATATCAGAATAGAAGCTATTGTAAATCCTCCACTATCTTTTTCTGATTCAATAGTTAATTTTATATCATCAGCTTCTTTTTTCTTATTAGCTTTAATTACATCTTTATGATCTTTAGGATTAATTGGATATTTCTTTTGAATTAAATCTAACTTAGTAGTAACTCTAACATTTAAACTTTGTGTCGCCATAGTTCTTTCTACTTTATTAGTTCTTTGACCTTTATCTTTTTTAGCTTCAGCATCTTCAAAACTCTTAGCTACTCTATTTAAGTTAGCTAAAATCATTGCTTCTAAACTATTAGCATATTGTAAATCAGTATTGTTATAAATAATTCTACCAATTGCATCGACATATAACTTTTTCGCATCAGCTATTGCTTGGGCTAACTTATTAATGTCTTTTTGATACTTTTCAAATAAGACGGCTAATAATGCTTCACGATCAATATATTTATTATTTAAAACATATTCATTATCACCAATCAACTCTTCTTTATTTAAATTATTAGAAATAGATATTGGTGCAAAATAAGCATCCATCCAAACTGGTTTACCATTATCATTAACTTTACTAATTAAATAATAATCAAAGCCACGATACTTCTTACCAATAATATAATCAAATAATATCATTCTTAAATAATTTTTTCTTATTGCCTTACCTAATCGTGAATCAATAGGTGAGCCTATCTGTAATTCAATTGTTTTATTTAAAGAATAAATACCTAAATCAATTATATCAGCTATTTGTTCATGATCTTTAATACAACTTTCTTTTGAACCCGTAGGATATTTAAATATTTTATCTACCCATATTGCTTCTTCAGAATCAACATTCTTTGCATTAATTGCATTAACAATTGTATTAATAGCTGCTGTCCCTGAAATACGTGTTTCAATATCTTTACTATAATTTAATGTTGTAAAAATACCAACATTTTTATCTTCTGTAACTAATCTTCTTGCATCTTCATGATCTATATCAAAAAGTTCAGCAATATCAGATTTAATAATTACATAATCATCTATATACATTGTTTCAGGTTTTAAACTATTAGAATTTAAAACACCAAAAACCATATTGTTTAATTGTACTAATTTTGAGCCATCTTTAAAACTATTGAAAACTTCAATAGTAACAGGTTCTTCCTTACGGATACCATTATCCAAAGATACTATATAATATTGTTCTTTTGTATAGTCTTTATCCATAACAACTGCTCCTTAGTCTTATAACAAAATTATAACAAAAAATTAATAAATATGATAGACAAAAATATCTTAAAAACTCATTTTACCCTCATAAATTTAACTATTAATCTATTATAACTCTCTATGTTTCCTAAGAATGTTATTTTTTTGTAAAGATTTAACACGTTAATATAATTTATAATTATAATAAAGAATACTTTTAATTTTTATGTTATAATTATTCTATAATAGAAATGGGGTACTAAAATGGCAACAGCTCATATAGAAAGTAACAAAGAAGATATTGCAAAAGTTGTATTAATGCCTGGCGATCCATTAAGAGCTAAATATATAGCTGATAAATACTTACAAAATGTTAAACAAGTTAACAAAGTTAGAAATATTTTTGCTTATACCGGAACATATAAAGGAAGAAAGATAACTGTCTTTTCATCTGGTATGGGAAATCCTAGTATGGGAATTTATTCTTATGAATTATTTAAATATTATGATGTCGATTATATAATCCGTATTGGTACGGCTGGGGCTTATACAAAAGAATTAAAATTAATGGATTTATTAGTTGTAACTAATTGTTATTCTGAATCATCATATGCTAAAGAATTATATGGTGGTCAAAGTTCCATAGCTACTGCTTCGAGTCTTGTCGTCCAAACAATAAAAGAAACAGCTTATGCTCAAGAACAAGTATTAAAATATGGTCGTGTTCATTGCGCTGATGCTTTCTATAATGAAAATATTGATATTCAAAAATTAGCTGAAGAATATGGTTGCCAAGCCGTTGAAATGGAAACTTTCGCTTTATTTAGCAATGCCAAATTATTAAATAAAAATGCTGGCTGTATACTAACTATTTCTAATAGTTTAATTACTAATGAAGAAACAACTAGTGAACAAAGAGAAAAAGGCTTAGATGATATGATTACTTTAGCTTTAGAAAGTGGTATTAGATTACTATGATTGATTTTCATAAAATACCTAAAGTAGAATTACATCTTCACTTAGATGGCTCTGTTCCTTTAAACCTTTTAAATAACGCAACAAATGAAGCGGTTGCTCCAGATAAATGTCGTAATTTAGCTGATTATTTAACTAAGTTCGATTTACCAATTGCTTATCTAAAATACAAAGATAATTTAAGACTAGCATCTTATGAATTAAGTAAAGAATTAGAAAATGATGGTGTTATCTATGCAGAAGTAAGATATGCCCCTAACCTTCTTTTAAGTGAAGAACTAGATTTAAACGAAACAGTTAAAACTATCTTAGAAGGTTTTAGTTTAGGTAATGTTAAAATAAATCTCATTCTTTGTATGATGCGTCATCACTCATATGAAGAAAATCTTGCTGTAATAAATCTAGCCGAAAAATATTTAAATAAAGGTGTATGTGCTATTGACCTAGCTGGTGATGAAGAACACTTCCCTACCAGTAACTTTAAAGAGTTATTCAAAATAGCTAAAGAAAAAAATATCCCTTATACTATTCATGCTGGAGAAGTAAACTTAAAAGATAGTTTAGAAAGTGCATTAAGTTATGGTACAACAAGATTAGGTCATGGTATTCAATCCATTAACTATCCCGATATTTTAAAACAAATAATAGATAAAAAAATTCTATTAGAAGTATGTCCAACTAGTAATATTCAAACTAATGTTATTGATACTTATGAAAATCATCCTATTAAAAAGTTATATGAACAAGGAGCTTTAATATCTATTAGTACTGATAATCGTACTGTATCAAATATTACTTTATCTGATGAATATGCTAAATTAAATAAATAT
>CANQOH010000004.1 GCA_947625425.1 uncultured Bacilli bacterium | reverse complement strand
ATAATTGCTTCTTCTAAAGTTAAATCTTTAGCATCCTTATTAAAATAAAAATGACTAGCATTTTCTACGCCATAATTACCTTGACCAAAATTAATCGTATTTAAATATCCTTCTAGTATTTCACTTTTTTCATACTGTACTTCTAATCTTAATGTTAAAAAAGCTTCTTCTATCTTTCGCTTCCAAGTCTTATCAAAATCTAAATACATATTCTTAATATATTGCTGACTTATCGTTGAAGCTCCTTGGACAATACTACCACTTTTAATATTCACATACATAGCTTTAATAATTCTTGGTATATCAAAGCCATGATGTTTATAAAAATTCTTATCTTCTGTACTTAAGACCGCATCAATGAAATAAGGCGATATATTATCTAAAGAAACCCATTCATTATTCCCTGAACCTTGATAAACTAAATCTTCTTTATCATCATAAATATATATTTGATTAGTATTTTTAATGTCCAAGCGTGGTGAAAAATAAGCATATAAATATAAACCAACAATTCCAAAAACACCCATAATAAATAAAACACAAACTAAAGTAAATAATTTTCTTAATAATTTCATAAAAACACCCATTAATTATTATTAAAAAAAATTTCTAAAATATAAGTGCAAACTATATAATATTATGTTATAATCACTGGCAAAAGGAATGACCTTTATGAAAAAATTATTAAATTTAAGACTTTATAAAGCTAAAAAGATTGAAAATGAATATCTAAATATTAAATCTTTATATACTAATGATACTTATACTTTTAAAATTGATGGTGTTAAAACTTCAATTAATAAAAAGATGTTTATTAGAGAAAATAATGAATTTAAATTTAGTTTAAATTTAATAACTAAAGAAGGTTTATACTTATTAAAAGAAAATGATATGTTATTTGACATTGAAGTATTAAAATTATCTTCTAAATTTACTGATAATAATATAATATTAGAGTATAGATTATCTAGTGATGAAGATATTATTAAAATAGAAATTGATATTGAAGGTGATGTAAATGAGTAGTTTTATTGAAGAAGAACAAGCTTATTTAAAAAGTAAAATTAAAGAATGTGGTTATGATTGTGATGAAGTAGTTATAAATGTTTCATCTCGTCCTGAATTTGGTGATTATCAATTTAATGGTGCTATGGCTATGTCTAAACAATATGGTAAAAATCCTCGCGATATAGCTACCAAAATAGTAGACTGTATAAAAAAAGATAATCATTATCAAGATATAAATATAGCTGGACCAGGTTTTATCAATATTACTTTTAGTAACGAATCTTTAATTAAACACGTTAATGATTTAAATGCTAATATAAATCTTAATTATGAAAATACTCATCCTAAAACAATTTTTATGGATTATGGTGGAGCTAATGTTGCTAAAGCCTTACATGTCGGTCATTTAAGAAGTGCTAATATTGGTGAAGCTTTAAAAAGACTATCTAATGCTTTAGGTAATAAAACTATTGCAGATGCTCACTTAGGTGACTGGGGACGTCCAATTGGTCTAGTTATGTTAGAAATTAAAAAAAGACAACCAGAATTACCATACTTTAATCCAGATTTTAATGGGGAATATCCAACTGAGTCACCAGTTACTAATGATGATTTAATGGAAATATATCCCTATGCTAGTAGTAAAGCCAAAGAAGATGAAGCATATATGGAAGAAGCTCGTTTAATGACTTCTAAATTCCAAGAAGGCGAAAAAGGTTTAATGGCTTTATGGCATCATATTATGAATGTTTCTAAAACTGATATTAAAAGAATATATGATAAATTAAATACAACCTTCGAAGTCTGGGAAGGTGAATCAGACGGCTATCAATATATTGATGAAATGACCGAATACTTGGAAAAACAACACATTGTTGAGGATAGTGAAGGGGCTCGTGTTATTAACGTCAAAGAAGAAAATGATGATCATGAAATACCTCCTTTATTATTAGTTAAATCAAATGGTAGTGCATCATACGAAACAACCGATTTAGCTTGTATTTGGGAGAGAATGAAAAAGTGGCATCCAGATGAAATATGGTACTTAACTGATGCTCGTCAATCATTACATTTTGAACAAGTCTTTAGAGCAGCCCAAAAATCTCATATCGTTGATGAAAATGTTAAATTAGAATTTATCCCTTTTGGTACCATGAATGGTGCTGACGGCAAACCATTTAAAACTAGAGATGGGGGAGTAATGACTCTTGAAGCTTTACTTTACCTAGCTAAAGTTGAATGTGAAAAGAAAATCCTTCCAAATATTACTGGTGAAGAACGTGAAAAAGTAGCAGAAACTTTATCTGTTGCTGCTATTAAGTATGCCGATTTAATTCCATTCCGTTTAACTGATTATAACTTCGATCCTGTTAAATTTAGTGACCTACAAGGTAAAACAGGACCATACTTACTATATTCGACTATTAGAATGCGTTCACTTCTAAAAAAAGCTGAAGAAGCTGATCTAAAATATAATGAATATAAAGTAATCAATAATAATCTAGATCGTGATGTAATTATCTGTTTATTAAACTTAAGAAGTGTTCTAACTAAATCCATAAATGTTAAATCATTAAATGATATTACTGAACATTTATATAAAATAACTAATCTATATAACAACTTTTATGCTAACCATCATATACTTACAGAAGAAGATAAAAACTTACAGGAATCTTGGTTAATTCTTACCAAAGTTATCTATGATAATAATATGAAATTATTAAATATATTAGGTATCGAAGTACCAGATAGAATGTAAATTAAAAAAATTTAAAAATATCTATTGTCATATTAAAAAAAATATGTATAATGGTGTCTAGTGAATTATTTGGAGGTTATATTTAAAATGAAATTAAAAGATTTAACTCAAGCTGAACTCGAAGCTATGTCCTATGATGATATAGCTACAATGATCCTAACTGAAACTAATCGTCAAATGAAAATAAATGAACTATTTAAAGAAGTATGTAAATTAGTTGGTTTATCAGATGACGAATTTGTAGATAAATTACCTGCATTCTTTGATGTTCTATCAACAGATCACAGATTTATAATGTTAGAGAATGGTTTATGGGATTTAAAAACTAAACATTCTACTAAAGTTATTATTGATAATGATGATGAAGATGATGATATCGAAGAAGATGTTGACTTAGATAATATAGATGAAGAAGAATCTGAAGATAAAGACATCTATTCTGATGAAGAAGACGAAACAGATGACTTAACTGACGATGATGATTTAAAAGACCTAGTTATCATTGATGAAGATGAAGAAGCAAATGGCATGATGTAACCATTTGTTTTTTACATTTAAAATTAATATGATATAATACAAGACGAAAGGCGTGAAATAATCATGTTTGAAAGATTAGAAGCGATAAAAACAAAATATGAAGAATTAACCGAAAAGCTATCTACCCCTGAAGTACTAGCTGATTATAATGTTTTAAAGAAACTTTCTAAAGAACAAAAAGATTTAGAAGAAACTTATTTAAAATATAAAGAATATCAAAAAGTAGAAAGTAATATCAAAGAAGCTAAAGAGTTATTAAATGATTCAGAAATGGGTGAAATGGCTCAATTAGAATTAGAAGAATCTCAAGCTAAAAAAGAAAAATTAACTAGTGAACTTGAAATCTTACTTATTCCTAAAGATGAAAATGATGATAAAGATATAATTATGGAAATAAGAGGAGCCGCTGGTGGTGATGAAGCTAATATCTTTGCTGGAGACTTATTTAGAATGTATTCTCGTTATGCTGATTCCCAAGGTTGGAAGATTGACGTCATCAACTCTGAACCAGGTACAGCAGGCGGCTATTCTCAAATCGAAGCTAAAATAAAAGGTGAAAATGTTTATTCTAAATTAAAATATGAATCAGGATCTCATCGTGTCCAAAGAGTCCCTGTAACAGAATCAAATGGTCGTATTCAAACCTCTACTGCTACCGTTTTAATAATGCCTGAAGTTGAAGATGTTGAAATTGATATCAATCCTAATGATTTAAGAATCGATGTTTACTGTGCAACTGGTCATGGTGGCCAAGGAGTAAATACAACTCCATCAGCTGTTAGAATAACTCATATTCCAACTAACACAGTTGTAACATGTCAGAATGAACGTAGCCAATTACAAAACAAAGCTCAAGCTATGGAAGTATTAAAAGCTCGTTTATATCAAGCTGAACAAGAAAGACAAGATGCTGAAGTTGGTAATGAAAGACGTAGTAAGATAGGTACTGGTGACCGTGCTGAAAAGATAAGAACATATAACTATCCCCAAAACAGAGTAACAGATCATCGTATCGGCTATACTACTAATACTTTAGATCGTGTTATGGATGGCGATTTAGATGGTATCATCGAAGCTTTAATTACTGAAGACTTACAAAGAAAATTAAAAGGAGAATAATCTCCTTTTTTTAGAAAGAAGAATTACTATGACTGAATTAGAATATTTAAAAAAATATCTCCCTCCAGAAAAGAACTTAGAAGAAGCTATTCAAAGACTAGAAAGTGGTGAACCAGTTCAATATATTATTGGTGAAACCTATTTTTATAATAGTCCAATTAAAGTAAATAAAGATGTTTTAATTCCTCGTCCTGAAACTGAGGAATTAGTCGAAAAAGTAGTTAAATTAATTAAAGAATATCTTCCATCTAATCCAAGTATTCTAGATATTGGTACTGGTAGCGGATGTATTCCTATTGCTTTAAAAAAAGAGTTTAAAGATGCCAATATTACAGCTTGTGATATATCACCTCAAGCTCTAGCTGTAGCTATATCTAACGCTAAACTAAATAATGTTAATATTAACTTTCAAGAAAGCAATATCTTTTCTAACATAGATGGCAAATTCGATTTAATAATTAGTAATCCCCCATATATTAGAGAAGATGAAGAAATAATGCCTATTGTTAAAAATAATGAACCCCATCTTGCTTTATATGCTAAAGACAATGGACTATATTTCTATAAAGAAATAATTAAAGAATCATCTAAGTACTTAAAATCAAAATCTATAATTGCTTTTGAAATAGGTGAAGAACAAGGTAATGATATTATAAATATTGCTAAAAAATCATTTCCTCATGCTAAAATAATCTTAGAACAAGATTTTCATCATCTAGATCGTTATATTTTTATAATTAATGAATAAAATAAACTAATATCACCCAACATTATGTTAGGTGATATTTTAAATGAAAAAATTAATCTATATAATTCTAATATTATTTGTTTTATCATTCTTTCTATATAATAAAAACAATCCTATTATTCCTGAAGACTCTATTCGTTTCAGAATAATTGCTAATAGTAATTCTAATATTGATCAAAATACTAAGTTACAAATAAAAAAAGATCTAGAACAACAATTCTTTCCTTTACTAGAAAATACTACTTCTCTAGAAGAATCACGTAAAATAATTAATGAAAACGAAGATGTTATCAAAAAAACATTAGATTCATATAATATACCATATACAATTAATTATGGGCCAAATTACTTCCCTGAAAAAAATTATAAAGGTATAACATATAATGAAGGCGAATATGAATCTTTAGTTATTTCCCTAGGCGAAGCTAAAGGAAATAACTGGTGGTGTGTTATGTATCCACCATTATGTTTACTAGAATCTAATTCCGATGATTATGAAGATGTTGAATACAAATTCTATCTTCAAGAAATCCTTGAAAAGTTCGGCTCATAACTTAAATAACAATTAAATCAATTGACAAAACTAATTGTTAATTATATAGTAAAATTGATAAGAGAAACTTATCGAATATTACTTATAGAAGTATGAGAGTGATTAAATGAAACAATTAATAATTGATGGGGGACACGAATTAACTGGTGAAATAAAAATCAGTGGTGCAAAAAATAGTGTTGTTGCTTTAATACCAGCGGCTATTTTATCTGATGAAGAAGTTACATTATATAATGTCCCAGATATATCTGATACTAGAGCTTTACTAGATATAATTGATTTATTAAATGGTAAAGTAGAATATCAAGATGAAATAATGAAAATCGATACAAGTCATATAGAAAATAAATTAGTTCCTGAAGAACTAAGTAAAAAATTAAGAGCTTCTTATTACTTTATGGGAGCTTTATTAGGTAAATTCCATTATGCCGAAATATATTTCCCAGGTGGATGTAATATTGGTTCAAGACCAATTGATTTCCATATTAATGGTTTTCAAAAACTAGGTGCAGAAGTAACTATTGAAGGTAATAAATATATCTTTAAAGCTGATAAACTAAAAGGTGCTCGTATATATTTAGATTTTGCTTCCGTAGGTGCAACTATTAATATTATGTTAGCAGCTGTTAAAGCTGAAGGTACAACTTATATCTCAAATGCTGCTAAAGAACCAGAAATCGTTAATATTGCAACCTTACTTAATAATATGGGAGCAAGAATTACAGGCGCCGGAACTAGCGAAATCAAAATTGAAGGTGTTAAAAAACTAGGTAAAGCCGTTATCGATGTTATTCCTGATCGTATTGAAGCCGGAACTTATACGATAATTGGTGCACTACTAGGTAAAAACTTAAAAATAAGTGGTATTATCGAAGATCACATTGATGCCTTACTTTCTAAATTAAAAGAAATGGGTGTTGATATGAAAATTGATAATAACTCCCTAGTTATCAACAGACCAAAAAAATATAAATCAATAAATGTTAAAACATTAGTCTTCCCTGGTTTTGCTACTGATTTAGGTCAACCAATGAGTGTTTTACTAACTCAAGCTGATGGTATGTCTATCTTTGAAGAAACAATTTATGAAAATCGTATGGGCCATATTAAATACTTACAAAAAATGGGTGCTAATATCCGAGTAAATGATCGTACTGCTATTATTGTCGGTAAAACTCCACTAAGAGGCGAAGAAGTAACAGCTACTGATTTAAGAGCCGGTGCTGCTATGGTAATTGCTGGTTTAATAGCTGAAGGAACAACAACTGTTAATGAGATAGAACACATCTTAAGAGGCTATGAAAATATCGTTGAAAAACTAACAAAAGTTGGTGCTCAAATTAAGATAAAAGAAGTATAGGAAGATTTGACAATTTTTCCTAGATTTGATAAAATTCTAATCGTTATGGTGCATTATCCTAGTCATAAAAATTATTTGAAGGTGGGGCTAAAAATCTACCAATTGTACTGATATGACACTTTGTATACTTGCTTGATTCGCCCAGAATCGGGTGGGTATATGATTTAAGATTTAAGGACAAATTATAATGGCATATAAAGAGTTCCTTTTATCCCGTCTGCCGTGAAGATAAACTAGTGCATGTCGTGAGTGGTTACATGGGATAGCAATTGAAATTGTAACTGCAAAAGCGAATAAGAATAATCCCTATATGATAGAGAAATTCTCTAGGGTGTATGTATTATAAAGTTTGAGGTACGGACTAAGTGGTAATCGAGTAATCGAACCGGTAACATTCGATTGGTTCCTTTAAAGAGAAATCGCCAGAGAGTAATCGATGGTAAGAACTAGAGAAATTCAACTCGACCAAAGCCGTAAAATTAATTTATAATATACCATAAATTTTTTATTAAACTACTTTATAAGGAGAGTTAATATGAAGAGTAATGTTAACTGGATATATAAAGTTTTTTTATTATCTTTTATTCTATCTATATTATTTAGTGGAATATCAACAGTTATATCTAATTCATTTAATGAAATAATCTTAACTATTATAATTTTAATAGTTATTTCCATTGGTATTATCTTTGATATGATTGGTGTTGCTGTCTTAACAAGTAAAGAAGCTAACCTTCATGCTAAAGCCACTAAAAAATTAAAAGGTGCTAAAGAAGCTATATCCTTGTTAAAAAATTCAACAAAAGTATCATCCGTATGTAACGATGTTATCGGTGATATATGTGGTATCGTAAGTGGTAGTTTAGGAGCTGTCTTAACTATATCTATCGCTAATTATTTTAATTTTAATCTAACTATAACAACTATTTTAGTAACTGCTGTTATTTCAGCATTAACAGTTGGTTTCAAAGCCGTCTTTAAGGGAGTAGCTACTAAAAATAGTGATTCAATTGTTTTTATGACAGGAAAAGTCATTTCTATCTTCAAAAAGAAGTAAAATAACAATAAAAAGCAAGATTAATACTTGATAAGTTAAATTCTTATGATATAATACATAAGACGAAGAAATTACTATGTCTTAAATTTGAGACATGGCGGAAGGAGAATAAAAATGAAAAAAGATATCCATCCAGAACTTAAAGATTGCAAAGTAACTTGTGCTTGTGGAGCTACATTTATGACTAAATCTACTAAAGATGAAATCCATGTAGAAGTATGTAGTGAATGTCATCCATTCTATACAGGAAAACAAGGTAAAGCTAAAAAAACTGGTTCTGTTGAAAAATTCAACCGTAAATATGGTTATGATCAAGAAGCTGCTAAATAGTGGCTTTTTTTCATTTTCTAAATTCTGTGGTATACTATAAATAGGGTGGTAATTATGGGTCGAATAGGTTATTTATTTACAAGAATAAAAAATATGAATTATCATAGTTTTTTTGATACGATTAACTATGTTCATGAAAAGAATCATAAGAATAGAGTCTTTATCTTCTTTGATATTATTAATTGTGGTTTAAAATATCAAGCTGGATATATGGACTATAAATTATATGAAATGTATGATTTAAATAAACAACAAAGAGAAACTATTATTACTAGAGGTATTAATAATGATATTGTTAAAAAATACAATAATCCAGAATATATGAAATACTTTAGTAATAAAATAACTTTTAATAAAAAATTTAATAAATATTTACTAAGAGATTGGATGGAAGTTAAAGATACTGAAGAAAGCTATAAAGAATTTAGTGAATTCTGTAAAAAACATCCTCGTATCTTAGTTAAACCTTTATCTGAAAGCTGTGGTAAAGGTGTTGAAATATTTAATGTTAATACCCATAATGTTAAAAAAATATATAATAATTTATTAGAAACTAAAAGATATTTAGTTGAAGAAATAGCTGTTCAATGTAAGGAGATAGCAGCTCTTCATCCATCATCAATTAATACTATCAGAATTGTTACTTTAAATCATGTCATCGTCGCTGCTTTCTTAAGAATAGGTAACAATAATAATATCGTTGATAATTTTAATCATGATGGATTAGTCGCTCCAATCAATATTGAAACTGGAATTATAGATTATCTAGCTATTGACAAAAAAGGTAATATATATGATAAACATCCAGTAACAGGTGAATCAATTATTTGGTTTAAAATCCCTAAATGGCCTCGTATAAAGAGATTTGTTATTAAAGCTTCTTATGAAGTCCCAGAAGTAGGTTATGTTGGTTGGGATGTCTGCTTAGGCCCTAAAGACCCATTCTTAATTGAAGGTAATGAATTCCCAGGCCATGACTTATATCAATTACCACCACATCGTTCTAATGGCCAAGGTCTATTACCAAGATTTAAAGAAGCTATGAATAAAAAGGAGAATAATAATGAAGATAGCAATCGCAACTGATCATAATGGTGTAAATGAAAAAAAAGAGTTAATTAATAGATTAAAAGAATATGAATTTATTGACTTAAGCACTGATAATAATCCAACTGATGACTATCCTGATTTTGCTTTTCGTGTTTGTCAAAGTGTTAATAATAAAGAAGCAGATTTAGGTATCCTAATGTGTGGTACGGGAATAGGTATGAGTATCGCCGCTAATAAAGTAAAAGGTATTCGTTGTGCTCATTGTTCAAATGTCTCTCAAGCTCATCTAGCGCGTGAACATAATAACGCTAATATCATCGCTTTAAGCTATAAACAAGATTTAAATGAACTAGTTGAAATGATAAAGGAATTTTTAAGTACTGAACCATCTACTGAAGAAAGACATCAAAGAAGAGTAAATAAAATCATAAGTTACGAAGAAGGTACATATAATGAACTATAAAGCTTATATTTATATTATAACTTTACTTATCAGTATCTTTGCTTTATCAGGTGTTAACTTTGATGGCTTTATTAAATCAAATAAAGCTCTGGAAGCTCGTATTCTTGTAATGCTTTTAAGCATTGCTACTAGTTATTTAGTTACAAACTTTATAACTGATTTTATTAATGTAAGCAGTATCATAAAAGGATGATCTGATTGAATAAAAATTTATTATACATCGTAGTTTTATTAATCCCTATAACTATAATTAGTTTCTTCTTTAAAGAAACTAATTTTAATATGGAAAAAAATAATAAACAGAGTGTTGATGAATCACAAGAAATAACAATTAATAAAGATAATGAAAATATTAATCTTGATTTAGAAGATTATATTATCGGAGTTGTAGCTGGTGAAATGCCAGCTTTATTTGAAGAAGAAGCCCTAAAAGCCCAAGCTGTTGCTTCTCGTACTTATGCTATCTTCTATTTAAAAAATCATCCTTCTTTAAAAACCACTACTGATAATCAAGTTTATTTAAGTAAAGAAGAAATGCAATCTAAATGGCAAGATAAATATAATGAATATTATGAAAAAATAAGTAATGCTGTTAATTCAACCAAAAATTTAATCATGTATTATCAAAATGAACCAATTAAAGCTTATTACTATTCTATGTCTAATGGTTATACTGAGTCTTCTATTAATGTCTTTAATGAACAAAATGACTATCTAAATATAATTCCTTCCCCTTGGGATCAGGATAATGAAGAAACAATAACGATTCCTAAAGAAGATTTCTGCCAAAAATTATCTATCTCCTGTAACCAAATAACTATTTCAAATATTACTAAAGATCAATCAAACAGAGTATCTAACATTACTATTAATAATCAAGAATTTACTGGTCTTGAAATAAGAAAACTTCTATCTTTAAGATCAACAGATTTTACCATAAATATAAATGATGATATTGAAATAACTACTAGAGGATATGGTCATGGAGTAGGTATGAGTCAATATGGCGCTAATAATATGGCTAAAGAAGGTTATTCCTATGAAGAAATATTAAAATACTATTATCAAAATATCGAAATAGATAGTATTTAAATGTATATTTCTTTTTTTCTTGTCCAAACTTAATATTAGAAAGGTGATAATATGACAAGAAAAAAATTAAAAGACTGGGTTATTCCAACTTTAGGAATCATAGTTCTAATAGGTGCTTTATTTAGTTATTATTTAATAAGTAATCTTCTTAATTCCAATTTAGTACCAGATAATTCTTATGTAACTGATGCTTTAGTCGATAACACAGTTGATGTTCAAAACGAAGTCGAAACTATCGAAGAAGTAAAAATAATTAAACCTTATAAAGGAGAAGAAATTACTATTAGTAAATATTATTATAATAATGAAGATGAAGAAACCAAACAACAAAAATCTTTAATTCGTTATCAAAATATTTATATGCCAAATACCGGTATCTTATATTCATCAGATAATACTTTTGATGTCATTCCAGTTCTACCAGGTAAAGTAAGTGTCGTTAAAACTGATGATATTTTAGGTAACATTATTGAAATCGAACATGAAAATAATATTGTAACAATATATCAAAGTGTTAAAGATGTTAAAGTCAAAGTTGGTGATGAAGTAACCCAAGATACAATAATTGCTACTAGTGGTCCAAATAAACTAGAAGATGAAAAAGAAAACTGCCTTCACTTTGAAGTTTACCAAGATGGTAGTTTAACTAATCCAGAGGAATTTTTAAACAATAATACCCAATAATGATTAAAAAAAGATCTACTGATACCATTCAATTTATTCAAAATGGTATAATAATCTTTACTAATCATAAACTCCTAAAATTTATAATGTCCTCTGTTGATAACTATAAAATTATTGACAAGTCTATTTTTATAGAAGAAATAACAACTATTATCAAAGATAACAATATTAATAATCATATATTAACAGATAATATAAATATAATAATTGATGATACACATACTAATTATGATAAAGAAAATCTTTCCCAAATATTTAAAGACCTATCATTTAATCAAATCAATTTTATTAACTTAATTACTATTTTTTCTTTGGATAATCATGAATTACTTATTGATATATCTAATAATATAATGAAATTTTACTACCAAGGGCAATTATTAAGTATTAATGTTTACTTTAATAAATATAAACAAACCTTAATAACCTATCTTAAAGATATAATTCAAGAAGAAAACATAAAAACTATCAAAATATTCGGTAATTATGATGAATTATCAACATTAGTTAAACAAATAAGTAAAACAATATTTAAAGACATTTATATTTATTCACATCCTGATTTAATGCCAATTAAATTATTAACATAATCTTATAGCAAATTAGAAATATTGATGATATAATTGACTTAGGAGGATGATGAATATGAAATATAATATTCGTGGCGAGAAAGTTACTGTTACTCCATCTATGAAAAATTATATAACTGAAAAACTATCTAAAATGGATAAGTATTTTGAAAATCCAGATGAGATTAACGTTAATGTTCTTGCAAAAGTAAAAGGTTTAGAACAAATAATTGAAGTTACTGCCTTAACTAAAAGATTCACTCTAAGAGCAGAGGAATCTAATGAAGACTTTTATGCAGCAGTTGACTTAGTTATTAATAAACTAGAAAGACAAATTAGAAAGAATAAAGATCGATTAAATAGAAAATATAAAAATGTTGAAAATTTAGAATTTAATTTTAATTATGAACCAGAAGAAGACGATGAAGCTGAAGAAAATGTAAGCACAATCGTTAAAAGAAAAAATATATCAATGAAACCAATGGATGAAGAAGAAGCTATGCTTCAAATAGAATTACTTAACCATGACTTCTTTGTCTTCAAAAACATTGATGAAGAATGTGTATCTGTTCTTTATAAAAGAAAAGACGGTAATTACGGTATAATTAATATGAAATAAGGAGCATAACTCCTTTTTTTGTTGACTTTAGTATCTAAGATAATATAATATTAAAAGCACAGAAGTAAAAAATGAGCTAAAAAGTAGCAAAATCAACCAAAATATCGCCAAAAATAGCTTTAAAAGGTTGAATTTAACTACAAAATATCTTAAAATATTATATGCGTGAAAAAGAAAGCTTTAATGCTTTTGATATTTTTGCTATAATAAAACAAGTGGAGGAATGCGTCATGGGATTTTTTAGAAAATTAATCGACTCAGAATATAAAGAATTAAAAAGATTTGAAAAAATAGCTAATCAAATAGATGATCTTAGCGAAGAAATGGAAGCTTTAAGTGATGAAGAACTAAGAGCTAAAACAGACGAATTTAAAGAAGAATTAGCTAATGGTAAAACATTAGAAGATATAATTGTACCTGCTTTTGCTGTTGTAAGAGAAGCAGCATATCGTGTTATCGGTGAAAAACCATTCTTTGTTCAAATATTAGGTGGTTTAGCAATCCACTATGGTAATATTGCTGAAATGAAAACTGGTGAAGGTAAAACTTTAACAGAAACAATGCCTACATATTTAAATGCATTAGAAGGTAAAGGTGTTCACATCGTAACAGTTAACGAATTCTTAGCTAAACGTGACTCAGAATGGATGGGAAATATCTTTAGATTCCTAGGTTTAACTGTTGGCTTAAATTTAAGAGAAATGTCTTCTGAACAAAAAAGAGAAGCCTATAATTGTGATGTTCTATATTCAACAAATAATGAAATTGGTTTCGATTACTTAAGAGATAATATGGTTGTTAAAGCTTCTGATAGAGTACAAAGACCATTAAACTTCTGTATTGTCGATGAAGTTGACTCAATCCTTATTGATGAAGCTCGTACTCCATTAATTATATCTGGTGGTAAATTCGATTCTAAAGATTTATATACAACAGCTGATCGTGCAGTCAAAAAACTTGATGAAGAAGATTATACAGTAGATGAAAAAACAAAGAGTGTTTCACTTACTGATAGTGGTGTTGAAAAGATTGAAAAAGCTTTCCATCTAGAAAACTTATATGATTTAGACAATGCTGTTTTAGTTCACCATTTAAATCAAGCTTTAAAAGCTAACTATGGTTTTAAATTAGATGTTGATTACGTTGTTGAAGATGGTGCAGTTATCATCGTTGACCAATTTACAGGCCGTTTAATGCATGGTCGTCAATTTAGTGATGGCTTACATCAAGCTCTAGAAGCTAAAGAAAACGTTAAAATTAATGAAGAAACAAAAACTATGGCAACAATTACATTCCAAAACTTATTTAGAATGTACAATAAATTATCTGGTATGACAGGTACTGCTAAAACTGAAGAAGAAGAATTTAGAGATATCTACAATATGTATGTTATCCAAATTCCTACAAACAAACCAGTTATCAGAGAAGATTTACCAGACTTAGTATATGCTACTGAAAAAGGTAAATTTGCTGCTATTGTTAATAAGATTAAAGAAATACATGAAACAGGACAACCAATCCTAGTTGGTACAATTTCTGTTGAAAACAACGAAAAATTAAGTGCAATGCTTAAAAAAGAAGGCTTAAAACATGAAATCTTAAATGCTAAGAATCATGAAAGAGAAGCTGAAATCATTGCTCAAGCTGGTCAAAAAGGTGCAATTACAATTGCTACTAACATGGCTGGTCGTGGTACCGATATTAAATTAGGTGAAGGTGTTGTTGAACTTGGAGGTCTTTGTGTAATTGGTACAGAAAGACATGAATCTCGTCGTATTGATAACCAATTACGTGGTCGTTCAGGACGTCAAGGAGACCCAGGTATGTCTCAATTCTTCGTATCATTTGATGATGACTTAATGCGTCGTTTTGGTACCGATAAAATTAAAGAAATGTTAATTAAAGTTGGTTTCAGTGATGATCAAGCAATTCGTTCAAAAACTTTCACAAAGAGTATTGAAACAGCGCAAAAGAAAGTTGAAGGAAACAACTATGATACTCGTAAATCATTACTAGATTATGATAACGTTATGAGTGAACAAAGAGAAATCATCTATTCAAGAAGAAATGAAATTCTTGATCAAGAATCAATCTCTGAAAGAACTCAAGCTACATTTGATAGCAATATAGCTAACTTAGTAGATAGTCATATTGAACCAGAAGGTTATTTAACAGATGATGATAAGAGTGAAATTATTGAATACTTAAATACTAACTTAATTAAAACAACTAAATTAGATGTATCTGAAATCGAAGATATGAAAGATACTGAAGATATTAAGAAATACTTAACTGAAAAAGTTAGAGAAGATTATAAAGAAAAAACTAAGAGTATTCCAGAAGAAATTATCAATGAATTTGAAAAAGCTATTGCTTTAAGAGTTATTGATGAAGCATGGATAGATCATATCAGTGCTATGGATCATTTAAGAGAAGGTATTGGTCTTCGTGGATATGGCCAAATAAATCCATTACAAGCTTATACAACAGAAGGTTATGAATTATTTGATGAATTAATGAGTAGTATTGAATCTCGTATTTCAATCTTCTTATTAAAAGCTGAAGTAAGACAAAATACTGAAAGAAAAGATCAAAGAAATAATAAAATAGTTCATGATACACATCTTAAGACAAAAGGAACTCCTATCAAAAATACTAACAAAGTAGGTAGAAATGATCCATGTCCTTGTGGAAGTGGACTTAAGTACAAAAACTGCCATGGTAAATAAAATATTACTAGGTATTCAAGATTATTAATAAAATAAAGGTGTTAACCATATATCGTGTTAACACCTTTTAATAATGAAAATTTTTAGTTCCGTGGAAACCATCAGAGTTAAAATTTATGAATTCCCATATAATAGACCTATTATAACTCTAATTCTATTAATAGTTTTTAAGTCTTAATATCAAATATTACTTCCTCAATCCCAATCTCTTCATATCTTCATCTATTTCTTGACATATTCCTTCATAGTTAATAGTTTCTTTGAAATGTTCAATTTCTCTTTGTAATAATTCAATACCTAACATAGAATACATTTCATTAGGTCTACCATAAGTCATTTCAATCATTGGTAATATTAAAGGTGAAACATATTTATCCCTTTCAATATCTTCTGGATGATAACATTCTTCTGATTCAACAAATTTAATAATTGAATCTTTTTTATTAATTTTTCTTATTTTTGGATGTTCCATCAACCAATATATGCTTTTATCAAATACAAATCCTACTGAAGTATCGATAATAAAGTGAGTACCATTTTCAGAAATTACCTCAACGATACAATGATCTGCATAAAGTGGATCATTATCGTCAATGAACTTTGGATTCAATCTTAAACTATCTATTGATGCATATAAAAGTTGAACATCACCTTCTTCATCTAAAAAAGCTCTAGACATTAAAAGCGCTCTATCATAGCAGTGTCCGTTAGACATTCCATTTGAAAGTAATAATATTGATGCTGGTATACCACCATCGTATATAGTTCTTAATTTTTCTATTAATTCATCATTATAAGGAGCAATATATCCATGTTTTAATCCCCACAACAATAATTTCTTTGATTTATAATTATGTAGATTCCACTTTATATTTCGTAAGTTTCTCTCCATCCAAAACACCCCTTTTTGAATTGATATTTATAATAGCATATAATTATAAAAATAAGCAAATTAAACATTTATCTATTAGTATTTCTTAAACTGCTAATATGAGATATTGTACTATATTTTAGCATGAAATAAAAACAAGAAGAGACAGAATTACACAACTCCTAAAGTAAAAGAACATAAATTAAGTAAAAGAAATAACTATCACAGCTATAAGTGGAGTTATTATTTTAATAATCTTCATAGCTATTATCGTTAAATGTATTACTAAGAAACAAAAAAATAAAAAAGGCAAGCTAATTAACTAACTTGTCTTTTTATATCTCTTATTTTTTATTAATAAAGAAATTATTAAATGCAAAATCAATGATTTTACCAAAGAAACGACAACCTATTTCAAATACACAAAATAATATAAATTTAAAATAAAAAATATGTAACAGAATAAGCATAAAACTAAACTTAAATTTTAAACTATTAATATATTTTAAATAGACTTTATTGTTATTTTCTTTAATAGCTAAAGCTGTATATTTGCCAGTTTGCAAAGCATACTTTAAGCCAGATAAAGTAAGGGGATCGCAAGCCCCAACTGCATCACCTACAAAAAATACATTGTTATTAATAATTGGTTTTCTGATTCCAATAGGTGTAAAAGTTCCTTTTAATTCTTTAGTATCTTCTTTAAATCCATTTTCTCTTAATATTCTTTTAAATAACTCTTGGTAGTTAGTCTTTTTATTATAAACATCTGTTAAACCTACATTAGTAATTCCTTGATAAGAACTAATCCATACATAACCTTTTTTAGAATACCCAAAATGAATTTGTATTTCATCTTCTCTATCGCTTTTAAATGTCATTTGCATTGCTAAATGTTTCTTAAAATCTTTTTGATATTTACTTCCATAACTATTAGTTCCATCAGCAAATATTAAGTAATCATAAGTATAAGTTTTATCATTAGATAATATAACTTTATTTTCTTCCATTAAATGATTTTTAATAGAAGTATTTTCTAATACCTTAATTTTATTGGCTTTTAATAACTTAAAAAACTCATAATCAAGTTCAACTCTATCAATTTTTTCATTAGTATATAGAAATTTATTAATAATTTTTTGTTTTATTTTACCTTTATAAAATAATTTAAAATCTTTAATTAAAGAATAATGACATTTATCTATATCAAGACCTAATCTTTCATATTCTTTCTTTGTCTTATTTGTTATATATCCAGCACAACATTTATATCTAGGATATTTATACTTTTCAATAACTAATATATCTTTAATCCCTAATTCTTTTAAATTTAATGCCGTACTAATCCCAGCTGGACCAGCTCCAATAATTATTACTTTATATTTATTTTTCATTATAATCATCCCAATAATTACTAAAAATTATTATACATAATATTATAAAAAAATAAAATATAAACTAAATTATGGACAAATACTATACAAACCTCATTAATATAAGATATTTTTAGCAATTTTATTAATTAAAATTGACTTTATTTCCTTTTCTAACATATAATAACAAATCGTGGGGTGAAAACATGAAAAAGAAAATAACAATCTTATTAGTTATTTTATTAACTTTGTGTTTAACTAGCTGTGGTTCTAAAAAAGAGAGTGGCAAAGACGAATACTTTTGCCAAGAAGGAGATTTACGCGGTAATAACTGTGCTATCGCTGTCTCTGAATCAGCTACTGATATTTGTCCAGATGATTATGAACTTATGGGTGGAACATGTTATAAAACCGAAATTAAATCAGCTCAAATAGCCAAAACATGTGAAGAAGGTTTTAAGCTTAATAAAGAAGGAGATTGTTTAAGTACTGAAACCTATGAAATGGATAAAGAATATTCATGTGAATTACCCGCTGATATCGTTAAAGGTCAAATAAGAGTCTTAGAAAATAGTAGTATAATTTCAGCTGAAAATAAAGCTTTTGTTAAAAATGATACCTGTTATATAACTATTTATAAAGACTATAATGAAACTTTAAATGCTTATTACAATAAAGAAACTAAAAAAATAGACTTTACCATTACAGCATCCTGTCCAAAAGACACTATTAACTATAAAAATAAATGTTATAAAACATCTCCACCCCAAGAAAACTATGTTTGTGATTATGGCGATCTTCATGATACAGAATGTCACATAAAAGTAACTACTAAACCATCTAAAACATGTGATGGTGATTATTATACATATAATCCCAATAACAATAAATGTGAAAGAATTAATTTAATTCAAGCATCCAAAAAATAAAGAGATATAATTTTATATCTCTTTTTTAATCATTTAATTTTACATAGTATGAAGTCTCATATACAGACATATTTAAGACTTGTGCTTCCACACCTTCAGTACCATGATCCACTACAATCCATACATAAGTCCATTTATAGTCCTCTGGTATATTAGTTGAGCTCTTATCAACACCATCACTTATTATTTTCTTAGGAGTACAAATAATTGTATATATGTCATCTGCCGTAACATTTCCATTAGATTGGGAAATAATTTGATCAACTTTATCTTCACTTAAACCAGCTTTTTTAAGACCGTCTTTACCAGTAACTATTTCTGTTGTACCATACCAGTAATTATCATCTAAATCATTAACTGACTTATACCACCAGAATTCATTATTTTTAAATACCCAATAAGTTTCAGAATCACTTAGTATTCTCCATCCACCACTAATAGCTTTATTATGACTTATATTACCACTTCTTAAATCTTTATATCTATTCCAGTTAGCTAAATCATTTAAAGTATCACCAATATCAGAGTCATCATCTTTATCATATTCATCTTCATCTTCGTAATTGTATATTACTATCGAATCTAATAAATCTATGATTAAGTCATCATATTCATTCTTATAATTATCAGATTTTGATATAAAACCAATAACTATATTTTTATTCACTGATACTACTAAATATAACTTTCCTTTAACATCATTTTCTGATTCTCCATAACTAATAGTAGTATAATCAGCATCATATTTTAAATAATTGAATTTATTATCGCCATCAATTAATTTATTAACTTCTTGATCGTTATTCCAGTAATTATAAAAACTATTATATAATTTACTTTGACAAGAAGCATTCTCATAATTACAAGCTAATTTATTTTCTACATCTTTAAGACTTCTTACTCCAAGATTTAAGAAGTATAATTCATCTTCTCCATACATAAGTCCATCCATATTATTAGTATCTACTGTCACTTCTGACCATGGATTTTTATATTGAATACTATAATTATCAGTATTATAGAAGTTAGGAAGATCATCAAACCCACTTTCAATATCATTTTTAATAAAAGCAAAAATTCCTACTAATATAGTACCTAATATAACGGTCATTATAATTGATAAAATAATTCCAATAATATTTAAAACAATACCTGCTGTCTTTTTATATGTTTTACAAATAATTCCAAATATAAGACCAACAACACCTAATGGTAAAACTAAACACCCTAAAATTAAAGATAAAATAATTGTAATAACCCCAATAATTATTGATGCAGTACCTTTGCTATCTGTATTAGGTTGTGTTATTTTGACATTACTAGGTTGATTATAATTATATTGATTTTGATTCATATTAATAACCTACTTTCATTAAAATTATATCATATAAAATCATTATAAAAATAAGATAATAATTATCTTTACATAATCAACACATTGTTTATTAATATTGGTTGCAAAATCATCTTAAAGAAAGTATAATACATTTAGAAATCTTATAAAGAGTGATGGAGGGACTAGCCCTATGAAATCACACCAACCTATTAAATTAGGTGGTAAAGCTAGATCGATAAGATAACTTTAAACAATGTGATGTTCAAGGTTATCTTGAACATCTTTTTTATGGATTTCAAGATAGAAAGAAGGAATTTATAAAATGAAATTGTACAGTAATGAAATTGTATTTAGAGGTCATCCGGATAAAGTATGTGATCAAATTAGTGATGCTTTATTAGATGCTTATTTAGAAGGTGATGAAAATAGTCGTTGTGGTATTGAAGTAATGGGTGGTAAAGGAAAAATACTTATTAGTGGTGAAGTAACTAGTAAATCTACTGTTGACATCGAAAAAATAGTTAAACGAGTCTTAAAAGATGTTGGTTATGATTCTAACTATGAAATAATTAATAATCTAGGTCTTCAAAGTCCCGATATTGCCTTAGTTACTAATAACGAAGTAGGGGGAGCAGGAGATAATGGTATGATGTTTGGTTATGCTTGCAATGATACAAAAGCATATCTTCCCACAGCAATGGTTATATTACAGGAACTAAGTAAAGAATATGATAAATTACGTTTAAAAGACCATCGTTTTAAATCAGATGGTAAAGCGGAAATAACTGGTCTTTATGAAAATAACAAATTACAAAAGATAAAAACATTTACTATATGTTATCAAAATACTGAAGAAGATCGCAAAACAACCGACAAAATAATTAAAGATATTTGTTTAAAAACATGTCAAAAATATAATATTTCTATTGAAGAGTTTATTATAAATCCAACCGGTCGTTTTTGTATTGGTGGTTTTGAAGGTGATACCGGTCTTACTGGTCGTAAAATCGTCGTTGATAGTTATCAGTCCTTCGCTAGTGTTGGTGGTGGTGCTTTCTCTGGTAAAGATCCAACTAAAGTCGATAGATCAGGTGCTTATATGGCTAGAGAACTAGCTAAAGAAGTAATAAAAAGTGATTCTAAATATACCTGGTGTGAAATTCAAATATCTTATGCTATTGGTCTAAAAACCCCATTAGCAATCTATGCAAAAACTAATTTAGGTGATTATGAAGTACCTTCTAGTTGGTATGAATTATGTGAACCACAAAATATTATTAAAAAATTAAATTTAAAGAAAATTAAATACGAAGAACTAGCTAAATATGGCCACTTTCAAAATTAATAAATTGTGTTATAATAAAAACCATTACTCAAGAAAGTAGTGGTTTTATGTTAAAAAATGTTATTTCTGTTATTGATGGTGCCGCTGGTAGTTGTGGTAAAGCTAAAGTAGTAGGGGAAATTGCTACTGACAAAAATATTAATCTAGGAGCAGCTATTACTAATTGTATGCCTAATGCTGGACATACCTTTGTTGATGAACAAGGTCATCGTACTATTTTTAGAAATATTCCTGTTTCAAGTATAAATCCTCATACTGAATTGTTTATTGGACCTGGTTCAGCTATTGATATGGATGTCTTAAAAGAAGAATATCAAAATGTTCGTCACTATTTAAATGGTCGCAAAATATATGTTCACGAAATGGTCCCTTTAATTGAACAAAGACATAAAGACTATGAAAAAGCTCATATTAAAACTGGCTCTACCAATAAAGGTTGCGGAGCTGTTTCAATGGAAAAAATCATTCGTGATGAAAAACTAAAATTCTTTCAAACATTTGGCGATATAGTTGTTTGTTCTAATGATGAATGGTTAGATCGATTATACAGCCATCTTGATAATCCAAATGAATACATCTTATTAGAAGGAGCTCAAGGTTGTGATTTAGACTTAAATCATAGTGGTAACTATCCTTATGTTACAAGTCGTAATGTTTCTACAACTCAATTACTAGCTGATAGTGGTATTTCTGCTGAACGTTTACTTGAAACAATTATGGTTATAAGACCATTTCCTATTCGAATAAGTAATGTTACTCCAAGTGGCGAATATCACTATACCGGTGATTATGGTACTGGAGCTAAACTTACTTGGACTCAAATTAATATTGCCTCAATATTTGGTCAATATCCTTGTGAAGGTGATGTTGAATGCTATGATTATCATATTAATTATGATTACATCAAAAAGTTAATTTCCAAATGCCCTCCAATGTACTTAAAACAACTTTTTGGCCCAAATTATCGTCAAGAAAAAATAACAACAATAACTCTTCTAGAAGCTCTAGAATTAGAAAGATTATATTATAAATCTAAAGGTGAAAACATCTATGAAAGTGAAATAATTGAATTACCTATGGTTGATAGCGATTTTCCTCCTAATACCATTTTTGATCAATCTGAACAAACTTCAGTTACTAAAATGGAACGTCGTATCTTTGATCTAGATATTCATAAACTAAAAAACAATTGTCGTATTAATTCACCATTTGGTTTATATCTAAACTTCTTTCAACATCTAGATTATGAGTTTTTTGAAACAGTAGGTGATTTTAATAAAATGTATTTTGATAGATATCAACGTGAATATTTATCTTGGTTAGAAAATGAAACTGGTGCTCAAATTCTTGCTTTAGGTACTGGTTCTAAAAATAAAGAACGTATCTTAAAGAAAGAATTAGTAAAACCAATCGAAAAATAAGATAAGTGGCTATTAGTCACTTTTTTCTTTTCTTCTTATGATATAATAAAAAAGGTGATACAAATGGAACTAAAAGAACTTAAAAACGAAATAAATAATTTAAATGAACAATTAGAATCTATCGGGAGGTCTCTTTGACATTACTACTAAAGAAGACCAAATAAAATCTTTAGAAGCAGTGATGAATGAACCAAACTTTTGGGACGATATCAATAAAGCTAATCAAACTAACCAAGAATTATCTTTATTAAAAAAAGAAATAAGTTCTTATAAATCTCTAAAAGATAAACTTAAAGATAGTAAAGAAATATTAGAATTATTAGAGATGGACTATAGTGAAGATTTATTAAAAGAAATTGAAAGTAATCTTCCTGACTTAACAAATGAAATAAATGAATTAGAAATAAATACTCTTTTAAACGGTGAATATGATAATTCCGCTTGCTACTTAGAAATCCATCCTGGTGCAGGTGGTACTGAAAGTTGTGACTGGGCCAGTATGTTACTTCGTATGTATGAAAGATTTTGTGATAAAAATGATTTTAAATATGAAGTAATGGAAGAACAAGCTGGTGAAGAAGCTGGTCTTAAATCAGTTACCTTACATATAACTGGTAACTATGCTTATGGCTATTTTAAATGTGAAAAAGGTGTTCATCGTTTAGTAAGAATCTCTCCTTTTGATTCAAATAAACGTCGTCATACTTCGTTTGCATCTGTTTCTGTTGTACCTGAAATAGATCAAAGTATTAATATAGAAATCAAAGAAGAAGATATTAGAATTGATACATATTGTGCTAGTGGTCATGGAGGTCAAGGTGTTAATACCACTCCATCAGCTGTCAGAATTACTCACTTTCCCAGTAAAATAGTTGTAACTTGTCAAAATGAACGCAGCCAATTACAAAATAAAGAACAAGCGATGAAGGTCTTAAAAAGTAAATTATTTAATTTAGAGCAAGAAAGAAAAGAACAAGAACTAGCTAAATTAAAAGGTATAAATACGGGAATAGATTTTGGTAGTCAAATAAGAAGTTATGTTCTAGAACCATATAAAATGGTTAAAGATACCCGTTCTGGTTATGAAACATCAGAAGCTGATAAAGTTTTAGATGGTGATATCAAGCCATTTATCGAATCTATTCTAAAAATGAAATAACTATTGATTTAACTTACTTATTAATATAAAATACTCGAAAAAGAGGGATTATTATGCATGAAACAATAGCTTATCTAAATAACTTATTGCAAGATAATGATACTATTGTCATTGGTTTATCAGGTGGACCAGATTCTATGTGTTTACTAAATATTATTTTATCTTTAAATCGTAAGATAAATATTATATGTGCTCATATCAATCATGGTCTTAGAAAAGAAAGTTTAAAAGAACAAGAATTTATTACTGATTATTGCCAAGATAAAAATCTTATCTTAGAAACAACTACTTTTTCTAAAAAAAGTAATGAAGAAGATTACAATGAACAAGAATTAAGAGAAAAAAGATATGATTACTTTGCAGAAGTAATAAAGAAATATAATGCTAAATACTTATTTACGGCTCATCATGGTGATGACTTAATTGAAACAATTCTCATGCGTATTTCAAGAGGTTCTAACTTACAAGGCTATTCTGGTTTCCAAGTAAAATCAAAAAAAAGAGAATTAACTGTTATTAAACCTTTAATTTATATGACAAAATCAGAAATCGAAAAATATAATAAAGAAAATAAAATCCCTTATGTAATTGATCAAACTAATTTAGAAGATGAACATACTAGAAATAGATATCGTCATAACATCTTACCTTTCTTAAAAGAAGAAAATAAAGATATTCATCTAAAATATATTAAATATAGTAATGAACTAAATAAATATGTTACTTATGTTGAAAAACAAGTCAAAAAGGAAATAGATACTAGATATCAAAATAAAACTTTAAATCTTAAAGAATTTAATCAATTAGATAATTTAATTCAAACTAAAATAATTGAATATATCTTAGATGATAATTATTATCACAATTTATATTTAGTCAGTGATAAACATGTTAATATGTTACTTGATATAATTAGTAATCCAAAACCTAATCTTCAAGCTAATCTTCCTGATAACTTACAAGTTATTAAGTCGTATGATAAATTATTATTTACTAAAGAAGATATGACTATAAAAAAATATAAGGTTGAATTACAAGAAGATAACTTACTACCTAACAATCGACATATTACTAAAATTAAAGATACTGATAAAAATACTAATTATTACATAAAATTGAATAGTAAAGAGTTATCTTTACCATTATATATTAGAACTAGAGAACCTGGAGATAAAATGATTATTAAAAACATGACATCTCCTAAAAAACTTAAAGATATCTTCATCGATAGTAAACTATCTAAAGAAGAAAGAGACACTCAACCAATTCTAGTTGATAGTGCTAATAATATTCTTTGGTTACCAGGTTTAAAAAAATCTAAATTTGATAAATCAAAAAATGAAATGTATGATATAATACTATGGTATAATTAAATTTATGTAGATTTATATGAAGGAGACAAATATGAAAAAGAAAAATAACGCATTAATGGCGATGATGCCATATATCGTAATTGCAATAGTTCTTGTTGGTGTTTTATTATTTGCCAATCGAGATCCAAAACCTCATGAATTAAAAACAGGTGAGTTAATTTCTGAAATAAAAGATAAAAATGTTACCGAGATAACTATTACTCCAAAAAGTAGTGAGAGTATATATATTGTTGAAGGTAAATTAAAAGATTATAAAGATGGTGAATCATTTACTGCTCGTGTTATTAGTGAAGAAGTAGATACTATTACTGAATATGCTAAAGCACAAAATATTAAAGAGTATGAAACCAATAAAGATCCTGGCTCAAATGATTTTCTTTATATAGTAGTTAACTTTTTACCTATCGTTATAATTGTTGTTGCTGCTTACTTTATGTTTACAAGATTAGCAGCTGGCAATAATAAGTCAATGGATTTTGGTCGCAGCCGTGCTAAATTAAGTGAAGATGGTGGCGAAACAAGATTCAAAGATGTAGCTGGTTTAAAAGAAGAAAAAGAAGAAGTTCAAGAATTAATCGACTTCTTAAAGAATCCTAAAAAATTCCAAAAATTAGGTGCTCGTATTCCTAAAGGTGTTTTATTAGTAGGTCCTCCAGGAACAGGTAAAACTTTACTTGCTAAAGCTGTTGCTGGTGAAGCTAATGTACCATTCTATTATATAAGTGGTTCTGATTTCGTTGAATTATTCGTCGGAGTTGGTGCTTCTCGTGTTAGAGATATGTTTAAACAAGCTAAACAAACAGCTCCATGTTTAATCTTTATTGATGAAATCGATGCTGTAGGTCGTCAAAGAGGTACTGGTTTAGGTGGTGGCCACGATGAACGTGAACAAACTCTTAACCAATTACTTACTGAAATGGATGGTTTTGGCGCTAATGAAGGTATTATCATTATTGCTGCTACAAATAGACCAGACGTTCTAGACCCTGCTTTACTTCGCCCAGGAAGATTCGATAGACAAGTTACTGTTAGTCTACCAGATTCTAACGAAAGAGAAGAAATTCTTAAAGTACATGCTAAAAACAAAATCTTTGCTGATGATGTTAACTTAAAAAATGTTAGTAAGAGAACCCCAGGTTATAGTGGTGCTGATCTAGAAAACTTACTTAACGAAGCAGCTTTACTAGCTGTAAGAAGAAATAAAGATGCTATTACAATGGAAGAAATAGACGAAGCAACAGATAGAGTCTTATTAGGCCCTGCTAAAACTTCAAGAAAAATTACTGAAAAAGAAAAACGTTTAGTAGCTATTCACGAAGCTGGCCATGCTGTTATCGGTTTAAAACATCAAGATGCTCAAGAAGTTCATAAAATTACTATTATTCCACGTGGTGTTGCTGGTGGATATACTATGATGCTTCCAAAAGAAGAAAAAATAGGTATTATGACTAAAGATGAATTAATTGGTCAAATAACTGGTTTACTTGGTGGCCGTGCTAGTGAAGAAACATTCATTGGTGAAATTACAACCGGTGCTTCAGATGACTTAAAACGTGCTACTAAGATTGCTCGTTCAATGGTTACTGAATATGGTATGAGTGATTTAGGACCAATTCAATTAGAAGAAAAACAAGAAGGTGTCTTCTTAGGAAGAGACTATGCTAAATCAAGAGACTTCTCTGACCAAGTTGCATTAGAAATTGACCAAGAAGTAAGAAAAATACTTGAAAGTTGCTATAAAGATGCTAAAAAATTATTAGCTAAACATGAAACTTTAGTACTTCTAATTGCTGATGCTTTAATGGAACATGAAACATTAACTAAAGAACAAATTGATTATTTAGT
This sequence comes from uncultured Bacilli bacterium, assembly GCA_947625425.1. The sequence goes on along the minus strand of CANQOH010000004.1, from coordinate 39,069 downwards.
TGAACATGGTAAACTTGATCCAGATTTATTTGAAGACAAAAAAGAAGAACCAAAAGAAATTAGTCTAGATGAATTAAGAGAACAAGCTAAAGAAAAAGGCATCAAAGGTTATAATAAGATGACTAAAGAAGAACTTGAAGAAGCTCTAAATGAAGAAAAATAAAAGGGAAACTAAGGATTAAAAAGTTTCCTTTTTTTATCAAATAAATTTACTAAAAGTTATGACATTTCTACATATATATGATAAAATTATTTAGAGAAATGATACATTAAAAAAGGTGGTACATAATATGGCAAAAATTATTTCTATAGCAAATCAAAAAGGTGGCGTAGGTAAAACAACATCTAGTATTAACTTAGCAGCTGCTTTAGGTAAAGAAGGTAAAAAAACATTATTAATTGATCTAGATTCACAAGGTAATGCTTCAACTGGTTTAGGTTATAATAATGGTGATTTTGCTCATGATATCTATGATGTAATGATTGGTAAATGTAGTGCCCATGAAGCAATAATTAAAACTAAATTCAAAAACTTGTCTATTATTCCATCTACCATAAATCTAGCTGGTTTAGATGTTGAATTTATCAAAAATATGTTAGAAAATTCATCTTTCAAATTAAATGAACAACTTAGAGAAGCTCTAACTCCAATAAGAGATGAATATGATTATATAATTATCGATTGCCAACCTTCATTAGGTAATACAACGATAAATGCCTTAGTGGCAAGTGATTCCATAATTATACCTGTACAATGTGAATTCTATGCTCTAGAAGGTATAACTCAATTACTAAATACTATTATTATGGTCCAATCAAATATGAACCCTAATCTTCGTATAGAAGGTGTTCTCCTAACTATGTTAGATGGTCGTACTAATATTGGTTTAGAAGTAATTGAAGAAGTTAGAAAATATTTCAAAAATAAAGTATTTAATACAATAATTCCAAGACTAGTAAGATTAGCTGAAGCTCCTTCTCATGGTAAACCAATCAGTGATTATGAACCAGAGAGTCGAGCTACATTAGCTTATCAAAATTTAGCAAAGGAAGTGATTAGTCGAAATGGAGAGTAAAAGAAAAGCCTTAGGTAAAGGATTAGAACAATTATTTTCTAATGAAGTTATTGATTTTGATAACTTTGAAAAGAAAATAGTTAATGACGCCACTAAAGAAGGTGACGTTGTTGAAATACCTTTAACTGAAATCCGTAGTAACCCATATCAACCAAGAAAAGATTTTGATGAAAAATCTTTAGCTGAATTTGCCGAAAGTATTAAAGAACATGGTGTTATTCAACCTATTATTGTTAAAAAAAGTATTAAAGGATATGAATTAATCGCTGGTGAAAGAAGAACTAGAGCTTCAAAAATAGCTGGTAAAACAACTATTCCTGCTATCATTAGAGATTTCACTGATCAAGAAATGATGGAAGTAGCTCTACTAGAAAACATTCAACGTGAAGATTTAAATCCTATTGAAGAAGCTGAAGCTTTTAATAAAATAATCGAAGATAATAATTTTACCCAAGAAGAAGTTGCTAAGAAATTTGGTAAAAGTCGTAGTTACATCACTAATTTATTAGGCCTACTACGTCTACCAAATAAAACTAAATCATATGTTCAAGAGGGTAAAATATCTATGGGTCATGCCCGTGTTTTAAGTAAATTATCAGATCTTGATCAAATTGATGAAATAGCAAATAAAATAATCGAAGATGGCTTAAGTGTCCGTGAAACAGAAAAATTAACAAGTACATCAGAAATGCCTAAAGCCAATAAAATAAAAAGGGCTCCATCATATAATCCTAAACACAATATGTATGAAGGAATAATGCGTGAAAAAATCGGTACTAGAGTTAAAATAAGTAATCGTAAAATTGAAATACCTTTTGATTCAGATAGTGACCTAGACCGAATATTGGAGATCCTTGGTATTAACATGGATGGTGAATAATGATCGAGTTTCTAAAAGTAATATTAAATATCATTACTAAAAAAGAAGTTTATGGTGTAGTTATAACTCTTTCTGTATCTTACTTTGTATACAAAACTTTAACAATAATTTTTGAAGAAGTAATTAATTATGGCAAAGTAGATTACGAAAAGAAAAAGAGAAAAACTATCACAAACTTATTTGAAAATGTAACTAAATATCTAATAGTTATTATTGCTGTTTTAACTATTCTAAGCATTTATGGTGTAAATGTTAAAGGCTTAATCACTGGACTAGGAATTGCTGGAACTATTTTAGGTTTAGCATTACAAGATACATTCAAAGATATAATAAACGGAATCAATATTATTGCTGAAAACTACTTCATAGTTGGTGATGTTGTAACATATAATGGTTTTACTGGTGAAGTATTTGAATTTGGTTTAAAGACAACTAAACTAAAAAATGCTAGTGGTGAAATATTAATTATTGCCAATCGTAATATTATGGAAATTAATAACTTATCGCAAAAAGAACAAAATGTTTTATACAATATTTGCTTACCATATGAGCAACCAGTAGAAACAATTGAAAAAATAATTGATAAAGATATTCTACCTAAATTTAAAGAAATCGAAAATGTTAATAAAGATTCAGTCAAATATTTAGGCGTTAATGACTTATCTGAATCTTGTGTTAAATATTTAATTAGTTTCTCTTGCAAAAGAGATCAACAATGGCAAGCTAAAAGAGATGCTAATAAAATTGTTCTAGTCCAATTTGGTAAACACAACATTAGTATTCCATATCCACAATTGGAGGTGCATTATGAAAAATAACTATCAGTTAAATGACCTTGTAGAAATGAAAAAAAATCATGCTTGTGGTACTAATAAATGGCAAATAACTAGAGTAGGCGTTGATATTAAAATCAAATGTGTTAATTGCAATCGTGAAATAATGATGGATCGCCTAGAATTTGAAAAAAAATTAAAAAAAGTATTAGGAGGTCAAAATGAATAAGTTTAAAGAAAAAATAACTTTAAATCCAGTTATGACCTTTTTAATTTTAATATTATTAACGATAGTATTAAGTGGATTCTTAAACTTAATTGGTTTTGAAGCTACATACAATAAAATAGATGTCACTACTGGAGAATATACAGTTACTTCCGAAAGTGTTGAATCACTACTTAGTTTAAGTGGGATTAAATACATTTTTACCTCAACTGTATCTAACTTTACTTCCTTTACCCCATTAAGTATGTTAATTATCGTCTTAATTGGTATTGGTATCATGGAAAAGAGTGGTTTTATCAAAACCACCTTCACAATTCTTACTAAATACTGTAAGCGTTTTACGATAACCTTCTGGTTAGTCTTGATAAGTGTTTTATCAAGTATTGCTGGTGATTTAGGTTATGTCATAATGATACCTATAGCCGCTTTAATGTTTAGTTATGGTAGACGTAATCCTTTATTAGGAATTGTTGCCGTCTATGCAGCTTTAACAGCTGGAAGTGGTATCAATATGCTATTAACATCTGTTGATAGTGAAATGCTAAAATATACCTTAGTAAATGCAGCTAATATCGATGTTAACTATACTTTATCTACCATGTGCTTTATCTTTATTATGACAGTTGCCGTTTTACTAGTATCTGTCGTAATAACAATTATCACTGAAAAGATAAGCGTTAATAATGTCGATAAATATGAATTTAAAGAAGAGAAAAAAGAATTAAGATTAGGTAAAAGAGAATACCGCGGATTAATCTTCTCAATTACCGCCGGCGCATTATATTTATTAATCTTTATTTATAATATAATACCTGGTTTACCATTCTCTGGTAATTTACTAGATTATACTCAAGATTTCTATATAGATAAATTATTTAGTTACGATTCCTTCTTCAGTAATGGCTTTGTCTTCATCGTTACTATCTTCTTTATTATCTTAGGTTTATTCTATGGTATAGGAGCTAAGACAATCAAAAATAATAACGATTTCTGTGAAGATTTAACTCATTCTTTAGATGGTACTGGTCGTACATTAATTTTAATCTTCTTAGGATCTATCTTAATTAATGTCTTTAAAAAGAGTAATATAGGTACTGTCTTAACAGTTACTTTAACTAACTTATTAGGTAACTCATCACTAGCTGGTGTTCCATTAATTATCGCGTTATTTGCTATAAGTGCTTTATCCACTTTATTTTTAACAGGTTCTACTAGTAAATGGGCTATAATTTCTACTTCAGCTATTCCATTATTTATGAATAATAGTTTAAGTCCCGAATTTGCTCAAGTAATCGTTAGATTTGGTGAATGTATGACTATTGGTATAACTCCATTACTAGCATACTTTACTGTCTATATAGCATATCTAGAAAAATATAATCAACAAGATAATCCAATAAGTTTATTTAGAACATTAAAATATCAAGCTGTTTATGGTATCTTAGTAGGTATCCTTTTATTAGCTCTAGCTATAGGTTGGTACTTAATTGGAATGCCTATCGGTATAAATGGCTTTATAACTACATAAAACAATTGAACTATCAATTGTTTTTTTATATAATAAACAATGAATTGAGGTGTTAAATATGGCATTAAAAGCTGGTATAGTTGGTTTACCAAACGTTGGAAAATCTACCTTATTTAATGCAATTACAAAAAAACAAGATGCTTTAGCAGCAAACTATCCTTTTGCAACAATCGAACCTAATGTTGGTGTTGTTACAGTTCCTGATAAAAGATTAGATAAATTAAATGAAATGTATCAACCAAAAAAACTAGTTCCCACAACTTTTGAATTTACAGACATTGCTGGTTTAGTAAAAGGAGCATCTACTGGTGAAGGGTTAGGTAATAAATTCTTATCCCATATCCGTGAAGTAGATGCAATTGTTGAAGTAGTAAGATGTTTTGAAGATGGCGAAATAACTCATGTTGAAGGAACAATCGATCCAATTAGAGATATCGAGATAATCAACACTGAGTTGATTTTAGCCGATCTAGAAATCGTTGAAAGCCGTATTAGTAAAATTGAAAAGAAAGCTGAAACAACCAAAGATAAACAATCACTCCTAGAATTAAATGCTTTAAGAAAATCTAAAACTGCTCTAGAAAGTGGCACTGCTTTAAGAAATATTGAATATACTGAAGATGAACTAACTTGTTTATCTGGTTTTAACTTTATAACTTTAAAAAAGATTATCTATGCTGCCAATGTCAACGAAGAAGATGCTATTGCTGGTGGCAATAACTATACAAAACTAGTAACAGATTATGCCGATAAAGAAGGTTCTAAAGTTATTATAATGTGTGCTAAATTAGAAAGTGAACTTACTGATTACACTGATGAAGAAAGAGTAGCGTTCATGGAAGACTTAGGTTTAAATTCATCTGGTCTAGATTTATTAATTAAAGCTACTTATGAATTACTAGGTTTAAAAACCTTCTTTACTTCAGGAGCTGATGAATGTCGTGCTTGGACTTTTAAAACTGGTATGAAAGCTCCAGAATGTGCTGGAATAATCCACACTGACTTCCAAAAAGGATTTATCAAAGCCGAAGTAATGTCTTATGAAGACTTAGAAAGATTAGGCTCTGAAAAAGCTGTTCAAGAAGCTGGTAAATTAAGATTAGAAGGAAAAGACTACATAATGCAAGATGGTGATATTTGTTACTTTAGATTCAATGTTAGTAAATAAAAAATATTATGAAGTATATAAAAGAATTTTTTAGAAACGATCATCCTTTTGTTCCTTTTAAAGAATTTGGTTTTATCCATTGCCTTTGTATTTTATTAGTTGTTATCGTTCTCTTTGTTATCTATTTCAATCGTAATAAAATATCAGCCATGAATGATAAAACCAAAAAGATAATTTTAAAAGGAACTGCTATATTAATGCTAATCAATATGATAATTTATAATATAGCTCCTCATATATTTGGTTATTTTGATTATAAAATCCATTTACCATTTCAACTATGTTTTATATCAGGATATATGTTTATGTTTGGTATTCTTTTTAACAAAGAATGGATTTTAAAACTTACTTTATTCTTATCTTTTATTGGTCCAATACCTGCCATACTATGGCCAGACCTACCTTCAACTTTTGATGATTTTAACTTTTGGAAATACTTTATTTCTCATCATATATTTATCTGTATTAGCTTCTTTTCCTACTTTGCTTTAAACTATCGTATAACTATTAAAGATATAATAAAAGCCTTCCTATTTACTAACTGCTTGGTTTTAATTATGATGCCATTTAATTACTTATTTAATATGAATTATATCTATTCTAGTGAAATACCAGCTAATATAAGAACTTTATATCCATTTATTGAACATATTCCGCCGTTTATAACAATTGAAGTAACTGGTCTTGTTATTGCTGTCTTACTATATCAATTAATAAGAAAACGAAATAAAGAACTAGATTTATTAGCTGCCACAGCTAGTCAAGAAACAATTAAAAAATCTAAGAAAAAAGCAGTCAAAAAGAAGACTAAATAAAACTTTACTTTAATAAATACCCATGCTATAATATGAGACGAGTAAGAAATTTACTCCTTGCTTTATACTGGATATAAAGCCGAAAAGACCATAAGGAGGTGCAAATATGAACAAATATGAAATGATGTTCATTGTTAAAGCAACAATGGAAAGCGACCAAGTTAAAGCTACAGCTGAAAACATGAAAAAGGTTGTTAGTTCTTGTGGAGGCAAAGTAACTGAATTTAAAGAATTAGGTGAAAAGAAACTAGCATATCCAATCAAAAAAGAACTTAGTGGTTACTATTTCGTAATGGAAATTGAAGCTACTAAAGATGCTGAAGCTGAATTAAGCCGTAAAGCTGGACTTGATGAAAACGTCCTAAGACATTTAATTGTTAAATTAGATGAGGAGTAAGATAAGTTATGAATAAAGCGATTATTATCGGTAGATTAACTAGAGATCCAGAAATGCGTACAACAACTAGTGGTGTTAATTCAACAACATTCACCGTGGCTGTATCTCGTAATTACACAAATCAAAGTGGTGAAAGAGAAACAGATTTTCTTAATTGTGTAACTTGGCGTAAGCAAGCTGAAAATGTTGCTAAATATTGTAAAAAAGGTACACAAGTAGCTGTTGAAGGAAGAATCCAAACTAGAAGTTATGATGCACAAGACGGAACAAAAAGATATGTAACAGAAATCATTGCTGACAATGTAACTTTCCTAGGTGGAAAAGGTGCAGAAGTTAGTGGTGAATCTAATAACTATGTAGGTCCTGAAGCTGATATAGCTACAACAGATATTAGCGAAGATCCATTTAAAGATTTCGGTAGTGAAGTAGCTTTAAGTGATGACGATCTACCATTCTAAAAAGGAGGATTTAAAAATGGCTGAATTTTATCGTAAAAAGAAAAAAATATGCCAAATGTGTGCTGGTAAAAGTGTTGACTATAAAGATGTTATGATTATTTCTAAATATATAAATGAAAAAGGCAAAATAATGCCTCGTCGTATGACTGGAGCATGTGCTAAACATCAAAGACATATAGCTCAACAAATTAAATGGGCAAGATATATGGCATTAATTCCATTTGTAAAATAATAACTTAAAAAGAGATGATTAATAATTCATCTCTTTTATTTTGTTAGCAATCTTAGTAACATTACCAGCTCCTAATGTTAAAATTAAATCTCCTTCTTTAACATTATCTTTTAAATATTTAATAACTTCATCATAATCACTAATATGAATAGCATCTTTACCTAATTTATTAATTTCTCTAATTAAATCTTCTTCGCTAATATTATAAGTATTAATTTCTCTTGCTGCATAAATATCAATAATTATAATATGATCAAAATTAACTAAACTCTCAGCGAATTCTTTTAAATGCGCTGCTAATCTACTATATGTATGAGCTTCAAATACCACCCAAGATTCATTATACTTTTTATTTTTAATACCATTAATAGTTGCTCTTATCTCTGTTGGATGATGTCCATAATCATCATATACTTTAGCTCCATTAAGCATTCCTTTATATTCTAATCTTCTTGAAGCTCCATCATATTTTAATAACGCTTTAGCTACAATATCTATATCAATACCATAAGCATTACATAGTGCAATACAACATAAACTATTAAAAACATTATGTAATCCAGTTACTCTTAAAGTAATACGTCCTTTTAATTCACCTTTATAATAAGCATCATAAGTCGGATAACCATCATCATCAAAAATAACATTATCATAATACCAATCAGCTTTATTATCTTTACCAACCGTAATTACATGAGCTTTCGTACTATTCCTTAAATCATAACATCTTTCATCATCACGATTTAATACTAAATAACCATCACTCGGTAATAAAGAAACATATTTTTCAAAACTCTTCTTAATATTATCAATATTCTTAAAATAATCTAAATGATCATCATCGATATTTAAAACAATAGCACTTCTTTGTTTAAATCTTAAATAACTCTCACAATATTCACAAGCTTCAATAACAAAATAATCACTATTACCAACACGATAATTACCATCTAACACCTTTAAATTAGCTCCAACTTGAATAGAAGGATCATAGTTAGCTTCTAAGAATGCATAAGATACCATACTTGTTGTACTTGTCTTACCATGAGTACCAGCAATACCTATTGTATCTTTAAATAATTTAGTAATTTCACCTAGAAAATCTCCTCTTTCAATCGTTGGAATACCTAGTTCTCTAGCTCTAACAAGTTCAGGATTATCTTCTTTTATGGCAGCTGTATAAACTACTAGATCAATATCTTCCGTAATATTTTCACTTACTTGACCAATATTAACTTTAATCCCATTATTTTCTAACCAATCAGTTTGTCCAGACTTTGCCCAATCTGAACCCCAAACATTATAATTCCATTTTTTAAGGATTTCCGCAATACCACTCATACTGATACCACCGATACCTACCATATAAATATTCTTATAATCTTTAATATTCATGAACATTCACTCCTTAATAGAATTAACAATTTTCTTAAACTCATCGCCACGATCTTCAAACTTTTCATATTGATCCCACGATGCACAAGCTGGACTTAATAAAACTATATCACCTTTTTTAGCTTTATTTATTAAATAATTCGTTGCTTGCTCTAAATTGTCGAATACTTCACAAGGTTTATTTATTTTATCACAATATTCTTTAATTCTCATCTTAGTTTCACCATAACAAGCTACATATTTTACATTTGTCATAGCGTCAGTTAATTCTTCAAAACTATGACCTCTATCAAGACCTCCTAAGATAAGTAAGATTGGTTCCTTAAAAGAATTTAAAGCTGTTTTAGTCGATTCACAATTAGTAGCTTTAGCATCATTATAGTAATTAACGCCCTTAACCGTCCTTACATATTCAATACGATGTTCAACCCCACCAAATGTTTTTAATACCTTAACAATACTTTCATTACTTACATCAAATAATTTAACAACACTAATCGCCGCCATAATATTTTCTAAATTATGAACGCCTTTAAGCATTATTTCATCGACATTAATAACTTTTTCATCTTGATAATATATGCCGTTATCTTTTAAATAAACATTCTGTTTATTATTTTTAGAAAAGTAATACTTTGTACTGTTAATATCTTTGGTATTATTAACAGCTTCTTCATTATCGTAATTAATAATAGCTATATCATCTTTAGTATGATTATTAAAAATCTTTAACTTAGTTTTAACATATCTTTCATGTGAATCATGAAAATCAGTATGTACTTCGTATATATTTGTTAAAACACTAACATTAGTTTTAAATTTATCCATGTCACATAATTGATGATCAGAAATTTCCATAACTAAAATATCATTAGCTTTAATATCTTTAACAAAATTACATAAAGGAGTACCTATATTACCACCTAACCAAGCCGATTTATTATCCATTATTAACATTTTATAGATTAAAGTTACTGTAGTTGTTTTACCATTAGATCCAGTAACCCCAATAATTTTCGCTTTTTTATTTAAATATCCATAAGCTAGCTCAACCTCATTTATTACCTTTATTCCTAACTCTTTAGCTTTAACAACAGTCGGATGAGTATATTTAATACCTGGATTCTTAACAACTAAATCATAACTATCATCAAGTAATTCAGTAGGATTGTCACTTAAAACAAATTCTACTCCCATATTTTTTAACTCGTTAAGTTGATTTATATCTTGTTCTTTTATATCAGTAATTAAAACCTTATTATCTTTAGCAATTAATTTAGCAGCTTCATAACCACTTCTGGCCATTCCAAGAATAAAAACTTTTTTATCTTTTATCATAAAACCACCTTTAAAACATTATATCATATCCCCCTATATTTATATTATGTAAAATAATAATCTTCTAAAAGTATAAAATGTAAACTGAATTGAAAATATACATATCCCATGCTAAAATATAAACTAGGAAAGATAGTGATAATATGGCCAAATATGTATGTGATTTTGATGCTATAAGAACTTATTGTGACTCATTAGATAAACAACTTAATGAACTTAATAGTAACTTAACTTCGCAAAAGACTAAATTAGATTCTGATTTAGTCAGCTGGACAGGACGTGCCTCAGATAGTTATAAACAAAGTAATGATTCAATAACTTCTAATTTGCAAGGACAAATAGAAACAATGAGACAGATGTCTAATTATATTAAAGATAGTGTTAGTAAAATAGAGGAAGTAGAAAACTCTTTAGCTGCTTTAAAATTTTAGATAGGATGTGAAAAGATGGCATTAAATGATGGAATTTTAGGAACAAATTCGCAATTGGAATCTTCTGATATAACTCCTGTAGCTCTTCAAGATTCAGGACAGACATCTTCCCAAAGCAATAATTCTGGTGATTTAAGTTACAATGTTAAATATGATGATTTAGCTAGTGGAGTCCAAAATATTGAAAGTGCTGTTAAGGATGTTAATAATAACATAAGTGAATGTAATCATATTATTCAAGATATCTTTAATGAAAGCACATTTATGGGACCTTTTGCTGATTATTGCTATGGAACATGGAACAATTTATCAGAATTAACAGTTCAAACAAATAGTGTTTTAGATAGTAGTGCAAAAGTATTAGATAATAATAATGCTGCATATAGCGAAAGCGATAAAAATACTGGTGAGAAAGTAGGTAGTGTTTAATGGTATCAAGTGGAACAGTAAATGGTGATTCTCAAACATTACAAGGTTTATTTTCAAGTTACACATCTCAAATGGATTCTGTTAACAATGATTCAGTATGGCAAGGCCCATCAAAAGATAATGCCACTAATTTATCATCTGAATTTGTATCAGAATACAAAGAAACAATAGTTTCTCAATTAACAAGTTTTGCCAATGCTTTAAATAAATATGAAGAATATAAATCAGCGAAAGCCTCTAAAGCTTCAGCTGAATCAAATTATGCCAGTGCTTCTGATGATAATAAGGCCTATTATCGTAATCAAATAAGTACTTACTCAGACAAAATGAGTAGCTTACAATCAGAAATAAATAGTCTTTTATCAAATATATCATCTCAGAAATTACCTAATGCTGAATCAACAGTTGAAGCATATAAAAATATGGTCACTTTAAATGATTTTGTTAATTATTTCCAAGGTGATTATGCTAATTATGCTTATGGTCGTAGTGGAACTATCGCCACATCAGGTTGTGGACCTACATCCATGGCTATGATTTTAACTTACTTAACTGGAGAAACTATAACTCCAGTAGATACTTCAGCATATAGTGTTCAACATGGCTATCGTTGTGAAGGAAATGGTACTTATGCTGCTCTATTCCCTGCTATGGCTAAAGAATATGGCTTAGAGTGTGAACAATTAAGTCCTACTTCCCAAAATATTATTCAAAGTCTACAAGAAGGTAAAGTCCTAATTGCTCATATGGGTCCAGGTACCTTTACCTCAGGTGGTCACTACATAGTCTTAAAAGGTCTAGATGAAAATGGTCGAGTCATTGTCGCCGATCCAAATAGTAGGGCTAAAACAGATCATTCATTTGATGCTCGCTTAATCGCTGGTGAATCAAAAGCAGCAATGTACTCATTCACAATATAGAACAAGGAGAATACTATGAATAATAAGTTAGATATAATACTAGATATTGCTGAAGAAGCCAATAGAACTTTAACTAAAAAAGATTTAATCATTCCTATCTTAGATAACTTTGAAATCTTAGAACAAAATAAAGATTTAAGTAGTAGCTTCTTTGTTGCTAAATATCATAACAATATAGAACAATTTTATGCAGATGGTGTTTTAGATGAAAATGAATCATTAGAAGATCATATTAAAAAAGTTAATAATTCTATCGAAGATAATGTTTCAAATAACGAATTATATCAAGATAAGAATTATATGATTTACTTTAAAGCTTACCAAACTTCAGAATTTACTTTTAAAATATATCTTCAAGATGTCTTAACTGGTACTTCAGACAAATTAAATTTTATAAGACAAATAACTGCTTACTTTATTAACGATCAAACTAACGAATTTTGCCAGTTATCTCTTGCTTCAGGACCTTATGAAGTAAATGAGCAATATAAATTACTAGATAATATTCAAGACTTAGATAAAGACATAATAATAAAAAATCTAGACAAATCATTAACAGTTATAATGGATAACATTCATTATGAATAAAGAAAGAAGGTATAAAAATGACCAAATTTCTCTTAGATACTGGTGCCGTTGATGCCGTAGCTGATTCTTTAAAAGAAGTATCTAATAATGCTCGAGACGTAATGCGTAGTGTTAGTAAATATGATGTTGATAATGAAGATAACTTTAATTTTAGTAGTGCTAAAGACGCTATTTCAACTAATGTGTCTGGTGCTTATATTAAATTTAGATTAACTAATCAATATTTAAAAAAAGTAGTAACAACTCATACTGAATTACAAGAATCTATAAATGGTTCTGGCTCAGGTGGCGGAGGTGGAGTAAATTACCTTGGCAATAACTACTATGGTGGAGGATACTATGGTGGTGGCGGTGTAGCTGGAGCTGGAGGTGGAATAACCTTCGCTGAAGAAACTATTACTGGTCCGAGCGGTGAAGTATTCAAAGCTGGAACCATCTCCTTAGCTGTATTAAAGCAATTATTAGATGCCGGAGTCTTTACTGAAGAAACAATTAAAAAATTAAATTTAATCGATGAAAAAGTATTAGTTATAACTTTAAGTAAAACTGATCCAAACTACGAAGATAAATTAGAACTAGCTGAAGAATTATCTAAAGTATATGATATTGATCTAGTTATTAATGATAAAGAAGAAGAGGATATCGAAACATCATTATGTATAGTAAAAAATGGCATAGTTCTTGCTTCTACAGAAGATTTAACTGATATTGAAGCTATTAAAGCAATGTTTGATAAAGTTAATATGGATGTTGAAGACAAAGATGTTGATATTGAACCATTGCCAGAAGATGATGGAAACACAAATGGTGAAGATCCAACTGAAGAAGGTAAGACTGAAAAAGACCCAGGTAGTGAAGGCTCAAGTAGTGAAGAACCAGACGTAGAAGAAAATAAAACAGAATCTAAAACAGATAATCAAGAAGATAACGAAGAAACAGAAGATCCAGAAACAAATAGTTCACCAGAAGAAAGCAACGAATCAAATAATGTCAAATAAAAGTAAAAAAAGTTTATAAACAAATAAAAATATGCTATAAGTAAAATAGAGAGGATGTGCAATATGGCAAACGGACTTTATGTATCTCCAGAAGTAATGGACGAACAAGGAAGAAAAACAGTAGATTATGCAACTCAACTACATGATCAAATTGGACAATTACAAAGAAATAAAGAAGGATTACTAGATATTTGGAGAGGTTCATCAGCAACAAGTTTTGGAACGTCAGTAGATGCTCAAGTAAGTAACCTAAATGAATTTGAAGCTTTAATAAACACTTTAGGAGAAACAATATCAAGTGGAGCAAATACATTAAATGAAACTGAAGAACAAAATGCTCAAGAAGGAAAAAACTTATTTGAGGTTAATTAGAAAGGAAATATTATATGAACGAATTTGAAGAATCAGATTATGCATCAGCAAGATCATATGCTGATACCATAAAAGGAATAGCTGATAATATTCAAGGAGTATTTGATGGAATAGATACAACAATGAATAATTTATATGGTGAAGGATGGCGCAGTAGTGGAGCTGAAGAAGCTAATGCTCGTTATCAAGAACTAAGAAGAAATTATGAAGTATTCTATAACAATGTTGTAACTATGAGAAATCATATCTATACTGTAACTAATAGAAACGAAGAAGCAGATATAAAAGTTGGAACACAAATAACAGACGCTATGGGAAACAAATAGACAACTATTTGTTTTTTTGCTTAAAAGAATATGAGGTTTATATGAAAAAAAAGGATATTATATTATTAATTTGTGTTATTATTCCTATAGCTATAATGTTTATTGTTTTAATAAACATGAATTTACCTTCAAAAGTAAACTTAAATCAAGCAATGGAAGAAAATCCAGACTTAATTACAGATAAATACATAAATGATTTAAATAGCGGAATTAATAATTACTGCGATAGCGTTTTTACACGAAATAAAGATTATTGTAATATGAAATGCATGTATACCGATAATGAAGGAATTCATATTGGTTTAGTAAACAACAATGAACAAACTCAAAAAGATTTTCTTAAGAAAGTTGTAGATTCAAATTATATATCATTTGATGCCGTTTGTGGTAATGATATTGATGCTGAAACAGAGAAATAATCCAAAAAGATTATTTCTTTTTTACTATATAATAAAGAATAAATTATGTTATAATAACCATTACCAAATTAACCATGGTATTTATTAATTAATTAATATTTGGTATAATTAATTACAGACATTTATTGAGGAGTGATAAAATGAAAGTTATTTTACTTCAAGATGTTAAAAAACAGGGGAAAAAAGATCAAATAATTGATGTAAGTGATGGCTATGCAAGAAATTTCTTAATTAAAAACGGTCTTGCAGTAGCAGCTACTACAACTAGTAAAAAAATATTAGAAAAAGAATTAGATAAAAGAAAAGCTGAAGAAGATGCTTATATAGCTGAATGTCAAAAACTAGTTGAAAAACTTAAAACAATGGAAATTGTTATTAAAGTTAAAACTGGTGAACAAGATAAAGTATTTGGTACTGTATCTTCAAAGCAAATATGTGAAGAATTAAAGAAAAAAGGTATTGATATTGATAAAAAGAAAATTAATATTACATATCCAATTGATTCTTTAGGAACTCATAATGTTGAAGTTATACTTCATAAAAAAGTAAAAGGAGTAATTAAAGTAACTTTAAAAAAGTAGGTGATAATCATGCCAACTAGAAAAATGCCGCAAAATTTAGAAGCAGAAATGAGTGTTTTAGGCGTTGCCTTTTTAAATAAAAATGCAGTTGTAAAAATCTGTGATGAACTATATGAAGATATGTTTTATAGTGATGCCAACAAAAAACTTTTTGCTGCCATAAAAAGTTGTTATGAAAACAAAATACCTATTGATATAACAACAGTTAAAGAAGAATTAGATAAAAAGAAAAATCTATCAGCTGTTGGTGGAATCGATTATATTAGTGAAGTAATTGATTCGGTAGCCACAGCAGCTAATTTAGATTATTATATAAAAATAGTTAAAGATAAAGCTATAATGCGTAATTTAATTGAAACAGCTACTGATATTGTCACTGATGCTTATGAAGAAGATGAAGATGTTACTCGTACTTTAGATGAAGCTGAAAAAAGAATTTTAAATGTTGTTAAAGAAAGACAAACTAGTGACTTTATTCATATTAAAGACGCTATAGCGCGTGCTCAAGAACAACTAGAATTCTTATCTAAAAACAAATCAGAAATAACTGGAGTACCATCAGGTTTCTACGATTTAGATAAAGCTACAGCTGGTTTTCATGAAGGTGAATTAATAATCGTCGCTGCCCGTCCTGGTATGGGTAAAACAGCTTTTGCTTTAAACATTGCTGTTAATGCGGCTAAAAATATGAAAAAAGCCGTTGCTATCTTCAACTTAGAAATGCCAGCTGAACAACTAGTTAATAGAATGCGTTCAGCTGTTGGTCAAGTTGATTCTAAAAAAATTCAAACTGGTCAATTAAATCACGATGATTGGAAAAGAATCAACGAAGCTAATAGTCAATTAGCTGAAACTAATATTCAAATCGTTGATGATGCCAGCATCACAGCGGCTGAAATAAAAGCTAAATGTCGTAATCTAGCTAATAAAGATGAAGGACTAGGTCTGATAATCATCGACTACTTACAGTTAGTAACTAGCGGTGGAAAACGTCCAGATTCACGTGAACGTGAAGTATCAGAAATTTCACGTGCCTTTAAAACAATGGCTATGGAATTAAAAGTTCCCGTTATCGCATTAGCCCAATTAAATCGTACTGCTGAAAAACGTGAAAACAACCAACCTATGTTAGCTGACTTACGTGAATCAGGTTCTATTGAACAAGATGCCGACTTAGTAATCTTTATTAATCGTAACGATTACTACAAAGCTAAAACAGAATTAAATAAAGAAAATAATGTTCCAGCAGACATAATAATTGCTAAACATCGTAAAGGTTCAACAGGTAAATTCCAATTATTATTTGAACTTAACATGAGTAACTTTAGAAATTATTTAGCTACTGAAAAGGAAGATGAAAATGAATAAAATAAAAAGCCTTATTTTATCTGCTATATTTACTATTGGATTAGGTATACTTCTAGGTCTTAATTTTTATTTTGAAAAACCAGAAGAAACCCCTAATAATTTATTCCAAGTTTACTTAGATGGTCAAAAAATAGGAGTTATTGAATCTAAAGATGAATTATATAACTTAATCAATGATGAACAATCTGAAATAAAAGAACAATATAATGTTGATCAAGTATATCCACCTAAAGGATTCCAAATCATAAAGAAGAATACCTATAATGAAAAAATATCTACAATCAGAGATGTATATAATTATATTAAAGACGATAAAACTTTTACTATTAAAGGTTATACAATCACAATAAAAAGTGATGATGAAGAAGAACCTACTAAGTACATCTATGTTTTAGATAAAAAGGTTTTTGAAGAAGCAATTAAAAATGTTGCCAAAACATTCGTTACTGAAGAACGTTATGATGAATATATTGAAGGTCTTCAACCAGAAATAGCTGATACTGGTTATATTATTGAAAGAATGCTTTTTGAAGAAGATATATCAATAAAAGAATCTTATATCAGTGTTAATGAAAAAATATATACTGATGTTGCTGAACTAACTAGATATTTATTATTTGGTGATAACAATGACGTAAAAGAATATACAGTTGTTCAAGGCGATACTATTGAAAAGATTGCTGAGAATAATAAACTTAATACTAGTGAATTACTAATTGCTAATCAAAATATCAAAAGTGTCGATACATTACTTGCAATTGGTCAAAAATTAGATGTTTCCTTAATTAATCCGGTCTTAACTTTTATTTATGAGGAATATATTATTGAAGATATTGAACAACAATATCAAACAATATATCAAGAAGACAATACCAAATATACTGATTACTCTGAAACTATTCAAGAAGGTGTTAATGGTATAAGCCGTATATCATCTCGTGCCCAGTTCATAAATGGTGAAGAAAACCAACAACGTGCTGATGTTAAAACTGAATTAGTAATTAGAAATATCCAAAATAAGATTGTTGTTAAAGGAACCAGAAAACGTTCAAGCGGTGGCGGTATAACCGGTAAGCCATTAGACCTTGGTGGCGAGTGGTATTGGCCAACCAACCATCCATATTATATTACTTCAGGTTACGAATGGCGTTGTGGATCATTCCATGATGGTATAGATATCTCAGGTACTGGTGATAATTCACCTATCTATGCGGCCTTAGATGGAACAGTTATCGAAGCTGGTTTTGGTGGAATTGTTGGTACAGCCTCAGGTTGTAACGTTGTTCTAGAACATGATAATGGTTATTATACAGTCTATGCACATATGACTACTAAATATAAAAACGACGTTCCTTATAAAAGATATAAGTCATCAGAATGTGATATGATTGTTTCTGTAGGGCAACAAGTAAAACGAGGACAACAAATTGGCAAAATGGGTAAAACAGGAACAGCAACCGGCGTTCACTTACACTTTGGTTTATTTAATGGTCGTCCATATAATGGTGGTAAATCAGTTAATCCATTAAGGTTATGGAAATAATGAAAATTTGTAATTTAGCTAGTGGCTCAGAAGGCAATGTAACTTATGTCGAAACAGTCAATCATAAAGTTTTACTAGATGTCGGAACAACTGTTAAATACATAAAAGACAAGCTTTCTGAGCTTTCTGTTAATATAGAAGATATAGATTATATATTTATCACCCACGTTCATGACGACCATATAAAAGCCCTAAAAAATATTATCAAAAAATATAAACCAATTATCTGTTTAAGTCCCCAAATGTTCTCTGAATTAGATTTCTTAAAATACTATGAAAATATTCTTTTATATAATGATTCTGTTTATTTAGATGATTTAACTGTTGATATTCTAAAAACATCTCATGATACTTCAGATTCACGAAGTTTTATCTTAAAAAGTAATGGTAAATCTATGTTATATATGACTGATACTGGCTTTGTTAATCAAAAATACTTCAAAAAAATCAGTAATTTAAACTTTTACTTATTTGAAAGTAATCATGATGTTGAAATGTTGATGAATGGACCATATCCTAAATGGTTAAAAGATCGTGTCGCTGGACCTTATGGTCACTTATCTAATCGTGATAGTGCTATCTACTTATCCAAAATAATTGGACCTGACACTAAGCAAATCCTTCTAGGTCATTTATCACAAAAAAATAATACTGAAGAAAAAGCTTTAGAAACTTTAAAAGAAGTATTTAGTGAATATGAAATAGATTTTCAAAATGTAACTTGTGCTAAACAAAAAGAACGAAGTGAGTTGTATGAAATATGATTAAAATAATTTGTTTAGGTAAAATAAAAGAAGAATATTTAAACAATCTAATTAATGATTATAAAGAACGTATAAATAAATATCATAAATTAGAAATAATTGAATTAAAAGATGAAAACAATCTTTATAATGAAAAAATAAATATTGAAAAACACATAGGTAAAGATGATTATGTTATTGCTCTCGATATCGATGGTAAAGAAATTGATTCAATCTCTTTAGCTAAAAAGATTGATGAAACCTTTATATCTCATAGTACGATAACTTTTATTATAGGTAGTAGTGAAGGACTACATGAAGATATAAAAAATAGAGCAGATTATCGTTTATCATTTTCTAAAATGACATTCCCTCATGGTTTATTTAGAGGAATTCTTTTAGAACAAATATATCGTTCATTTAAAATATTAAACAATGAAAAGTATCATAAATAATCTTTTCATTGTTTTTTCTTAACAAGATAAATAAAATATGATAAATTAAACAAAGAAGGTGAACTTATGATAGGTAATGATTGGGATGAAAAATTAAGTATTATATGGCATAGTGAAGGCTTTAAAAAATTTATGAAAATAATTGATAATGAATATAATACTAAAATAATATATCCCCCTAAAAACTATATTTTTAATGCTTTAAAACTAACTCCATATTCCAATACTAAAGTTGTTATAGTCGGTCAAGATCCATACCATGGCGAAGGTGAAGCTCATGGACTATCTTTCTCTGTTCAAGAAGGAATTAAAATCCCTCCATCTTTACAAAATATATATAAAGAACTATATGATGATTTAAAAATACCTATAGCTACTTCAGGTGATTTAACTAAATGGGGTAAAGAAGGCGTTCTAATGCTTAATGCCGTTTTAACTGTTGTAAAAGATTCACCAGCTTCTCATCGTAATTTAGGTTGGGAATTATTAACTGATTACATAATTAAAGTATTAAATCAAAAAGAAGAACCAGTTGTCTTTA
The DNA here is from genome assembly GCA_947625425.1 of uncultured Bacilli bacterium. The sequence goes on along the minus strand of CANQOH010000004.1, from coordinate 19,069 downwards.
TATTATGGGGTAATTTTGCTAAAGAAAAAGCTAAATACATAACTAATCCTAAACACTTAATCATTACTTCACCTCATCCATCACCATTTTCAGCTCATAGTGGCTTCTTTGGTAGTAAACCATTTTCTAAAACAAATAACTTCTTAAAAAGTCATAACTTAAAAGAAATAGATTGGAATTTAAATACAAAATAAAACTCTACATTGTAGAGTTTTTATAGTTTAAAATCATCAATAATCGTATCTTCTAAATTCTTACCATCAAAGAATGGTTTAATACTTATTCCATGCATCTTAGCTACAACATTAGAAGGGAACGTTCTAATTAAATCATTAAGTTCACTAGTATACTTATTATAATAAGATTTAGCTGCTTGCAACTTTTCTCCTTCTTTTTTATTTTCACTTAATAAATCTTTAAGACCTTTGACATCTCCTAAAGTCGGATTATCTATTTTAATTTGTTCTAATAAATTTAAATATTCCGTTAATTTTCGATCTAAATCAAAATTACTAATATCTTCTTTTTTAATTTTATCTAATCCTTTAAAATAAGTTTTATCATTTTTAAGTTCCGTTTGAATTAATTTATCTGCTCTCAGTAAAATATCATATCTATTTCTTAAAGCTTCATCTATTAAATATTCAGCTTGATCTATTTTAGTTTTAGAATGCATTAATTTATTAAATTGATAAACATATAAAATACCTAAAGCTCCAATAATTATAATTATAAATAAAAAACTATATAATAATGGCATATACAAAACCTCAATTCTACTTAAATTATAGCATAATATTAAATTTACAAAATAGTTTATTTATACTAAAATGTAAAGAGGTGAGCAATATGAAAATCGAAAAAATAACTGTTGGTTCATTAGAAACAAATTGTTATATTGTATCAATTGATAATGAATGTATTATCGTTGATCCTGGTGATGACTTTAAAAAGATTCAAGACGCTGTTAAAAATTACCAAGTAGTTGGTTGTTTAGTAACCCATTTTCATCAAGATCACATAGGCGCTTTAGAAGAAGTATTAAGTACATATAATTTAGAAATAAATAAAGTAAAAAGTAAGAAATTTAAATTTGAAATAATCGAAACTCCTGGTCATACTTTTGATTCACGTACTTTTTATTTTAAAGAAGATAAAGTAATGTTTGTTGGTGATTTTATTTTCTATCATAATATTGGTCGAACTGATTTAGGTGGTAGTAATAAAGATATGCAATATAGTCTTCATCTGATGGAAAACTATCCTGATGATATAACTATCTATCCTGGTCATGGTGAAGAAACAAATTTAGGCGAAGAAAAAAAGAGATTTAGTATGTATTATAATTAAATCTCTTTTTTGTAATAAAATGTTATTGCTGAATAAATTAAAAAAATATATAATTTATAATAGGAGGAAATAAAATATGAGCAAAATAAAAATTAACCCTGGTTTAGCTGCGATAGTACTACTTGCTTGTTTATTTGCTGGATGGCAAACATTACTACTTGTAGTATTATTTATGCTATTATTTTGTGAAGTTGATGATAAACTAAAATCTATAATTATTAAAGTTATAACATTCTTTGCAGCTTATACTATTGTAAGTACTGCTTGGGATCTTATTGTAGGTGGAGTAAATCTTGTTCTAGGAACAATTAATGATGTTCTAAATTTAATTAATTCATTCTTAGATATAACAGATCAAATAGATTTTACCCCATTAACCCAATATTGTTTAAACCCAATATCTAAACTTGTTAGTATGGCTGATAATATAGTTAGTTTCATATTCTTAATAGTTAAATTCACATTTATTATTGCAACTATCCAAAATAAACCAACAAAAGAAAACTTTGTTAGTAAGAAGATTAATGAATTTGTTACTAAAATAGTCAATTATATTAATGGTATTGATTTAGGTAATGTTACAAATAATGCTACTGCTCCAGCTGCTCAACCTGCTCCAGTACAACCAAGTCCTGTAACGCCATCACCAACGCCATTAAATAATGCTCCAACTAATCCAAGTAATGTAAATAATTCAACAAATCAACAACAATAAAAAGATAAAAGCCCATGAACTTTTATCTTTTTTGTTTAATAAAATTTAATTTCGGTATAATCAATCTTTTCATCAAATTCTACATAATCTAAATAAATCATTAATATTAAATACCAATGACCATTACTTGGATCTCTGATTATTAAATGATCTCTACCAGCTTGCTCAATAGTTCCTTCAAATATTTTATCTTTCCATTCATTAGCATCAGGAAAACTGACATAAGCTTTAACTTTTTTGCCTTTATTATGTCTTAGAATATTTTCAATATAACTTTGTTGCATCGGCATATCTTGTAATTGTCCAGCTTGGTAACCTTCTTCATAATTATTATTTCCTACACTAGCTTCATCAATTGTTGGAAATTTAGGATTTTGATAATAACTACCATTCATAACAAATTCACCTCGATATTAATATATGCAAAAAAATTATTTTATAGTATAATTAATAATAGGTGAAAGATATGAAGTTTGATTATAAACAGATAATCGACGAAGTATTCTCAAGAAATTTTTGGCCTAGATTATTAGTAACAATAATAGGTTCATTTGTTCTAGCTGTGAATTATAACTTATTCTTGTTACATAATGACTTAGTAATTGGGGGAACTAGTGGTATAGCCATTATTTTACATGATGCTTTTAATATTGATTCAGCCACCTTCTTAATGATCGTTAATATTACCTTTATAATATTAAGTTTTATTTTCTTGGGCCCACGAAATACTGGCCTAACAATCGTTGGATCTCTCTTGTATCCGATGTTTGTATCATTAACTAGTGGAGTGTGTGATTATCTAGCAACAAAAATAGTGTTTCATGAGTTTATTTTAATTGCCTTAGTAAGTGGCTGCCTTTTTGGTACTGCTAATGGTTTTATATATAAAGCAGGGTTTACTACCGGTGGATCAGATATCATAATTCAAATTATCCATAAATACCTAAAAATACCAACTGGTGTTGCTTCATTCAGCTTTAATATTCTAGTAATTTTATCTGGAGCAATGACATTTGGAATAGAAAAAGCTGCCTACGCTATTATCGTTATCATTATTAATAGTATTTTAATAGATAAGATTATGTTAGGTATTTCTGATAGTAAAATGTTCTATATTGTTACTAAAAAACCAGAACAAGTTAAAGATTTTATATCTGAAATGAAAGCTGGATATACTATTATGAGAACTGATGGCGGTTACACTAATAAAGCCAATGATATCATTATGTGCGTTATTTCTACTAAGCAATATTACATGTTTAAAAATGTTATCGAAGAGATTGATCCTCAAGCCTTTTTCATAATTAGTGATTGTTATGAAGTGTATGGTGGACATAGAGAAGTAAAAAACCCTTTTTAATATAAGGGTTTTTTTGATATAATTAAAATAGTAAGGTGATGAAAATTGAAATTTATAGAAATAAAAAATTGCTATAAAGTTTATAAAAATGGTGTCACTGCCTTAGCTGATTTATCTTTATCTATCGATAAAGGTGAATTCGTCTTTATAACAGGAGCATCTGGTTGTGGTAAATCATCATTAGTTAAACTTTTATATAGAGAAGAAAAACCTACTAAAGGCCAAGTAATGGTTGGTGGTATTAACGTAGCTAAATTATATAATAGCCGTGTATATAAATTACGTCGTAAACTAGGTATCGTTTTCCAAGACTTCAAATTATTACCTAAGCTAACAGTTTATGAAAACGTTGCTTTTGGTTTAGAAAATATTGGTGTTAAAAGTAGTTTAATTCGTTCTAAAGTAATGAAAGCTCTAGAACGTGTTGGTTTAAAAGAAAAGACTAAATGTTTCCCTCATGAATTATCCGGTGGTGAACAACAAAGAGTATGTATCGCCAGAGCAATAGTCAATGAACCTAAATTACTTATTTGCGATGAACCAACAGGAAACTTAGATCCTAAAACATCAAAAGAAATAGTTAAAGTTATTAAAGGAATTAATGAAGATATGGGAACAACAGTTATAATGGTTACTCATGATAAAGAAATAGTTAATTCAATGAAAAAGAGAGTCATAACTTTAGAAAATGGTGTCTTAACCAACGATACAATGAAAGGAAGTTATACTGCCGATGAGAGCAATTAGAGTTTTTACTAGAAATATTGCTAATGCTATAAAAAGCATCTTTCGTAATTTTAGTTTAAGCGTTGCATCAATAATATGTACAACAATTACTTTAGTTATCGTCGCTCTAGCTATTATAGCTTCTGCTAATATCAATAGTTTCACTAAAGACTTAGAACAAACTTTAACTATCATTGCATATGTTGATAAAAATGCTACCGAAGAAGATGTTGAAACAATTAAAAGCAAAATTCTTGAAATAAGAAATATTAAAAGTGATGAAATAGTATATAAAGATAAAGAAACAGTTCGTAAAGAAACTTTAGAAAATACTGATGAAACATCTCCTTTATATGCTATTATGAAAAACTGGACTGAAAGTAGTAATATTCTTGAAGCTGAATTTATTCTATCAGTCAAAGATGTTAAAGATTTAGAATCTACTGTTGATTCTATTAAAACAATTGATAAAATATCAAATGTCCAATATAGTGAAAATGTCGTTGAAAAAATGGTCCCAACTTTTGATGTCGTCAAAAATGTTACATTAATTATTATAGTTGGACTTATCTGTGTTACTATCTTCTTAATTTGTAACACTATTAAATTAACTATCTTCGCTCGTAAGAATGAAATAGAAATAATGCGTTTAGTAGGAACAAGTAACTTTGTTATTAAACTACCATTTGTTATTGAAGGTTTATTCCTAGGTATAATTGGTTCTATAATTCCAATAGTCGCTACTATCTGGGGTTATGTTATCGCATATGATAAATTAGAAGGTCATTTATTTACTAACTTTATCAATATGTTAAAACCATTCCCATTTACATTACAAGTATCAGCTATCCTATTATTAATTGGTGGTATAGTTGGTATGTTTGGTAGTTATGCAACAGTAAGGAGACATTTAAAGATATGATAAAAAAGATAAATATATTTCTAATTGCCTTTTTATTATTTTCTTTACTAATTCCTTTAAATAATGTTCATGCTGAAAAATTAAAAGATTATAAGAATAAAGTAGCTGAATTAGAATCTAAAAAAGAAGAAAATAATCGTTTAACAACTGATGCTAAAAACAAAATCAATTCTAAACGTAATGCTATTTTAAATGCTAATAATACAATTCAAAATAATGAAGCCAAAGTTGAACAGTCTAAAGCAGATGTTGCTGCTGGCCAAGAACAAATAAAAATTAAAACTGAAGAAATGAAAGATGTTATTGGTATTTTACAATATACCGATGGTAATTCAGATAATGTCTATTTAGATTACTTATTTGATTCATCAAACATTTCTGAATTAATGGAAAGACAATATATTATTGAACAAATAATTCAATATACTCAAGAACAACTTGATAGCTTAGATGCTTTAATTAAAAAGAATGAAGCTCTTCAAGAAAAACTAGCTACTGATAATGTTAACTTAGCTAATTCTATTACTGAATATGAAAAACAAGTCGAAGAATTAAATAAATACATCGATAGCTTAGCTTCTATAGGTTTAAGTTATGATGACCAAATTAAAGCGCAAAAAGGTTTAATAAAAATGTATGAAGCAGCTGGTTGTAAAGACAATGATGATATTAATGATTGTTACTATGCTAAAATGGGTGGATCTGGTTCTTTCTCAAGACCATTAAATTCTGGTAAAGTAACGCAAGCTTGGAATGCTACTCATGGTGCTATTGATATCGGTGGTAATAAACCAGGTACAAATATTTATGCCCCAGCTAATGGTACAGTCGTTTATGTTAAGATGCATTCTGATTGTGGCGGCAATATTATCTACATGCACCATAAAGTAAATGGTGAAGCTTATACGACTGAGTTTGCTCATCTAAGAGATGTTAAAGTAAAAAATGGCCAACAAGTTACTAAAGGTCAAATAATAGGTACAGTAGGTGGCGACTCGTCGACATGGTATTATGATAGTTGTACAACTGGTACCCACCTGCATTATGCGATATCGTATGGCTACTACTTTACTAATGCTAAATATGGTAATGAATTCTCAACCTTTAAGAAGAACAGTAAAGCCACTTCGATATATTCAATAAGTGGTATAAAGAGCCAAAAAGGTTGGACTTGGAAAACAAGATAAAGGAGTTAAAACTCCTTTTTTCATTTAACAAATATCTATTTTAATCTACAGATTATTTGTGGTATTATATGAATGAACGGAGGAATCTCTATGAAAAAAGTTGTAATATTCGGTGGAGGTAGTGGTCTATCTCAACTTTTAAAAGGGTTAATTCAATTCCCTTTAGATATAACTGCTGTTGTTAGTGTTTCTGATAATGGTGGTAGTACAGGTAAATTACGTGAAGAATTTAGTATCCCTGCTGTCGGTGATATAACTAAAGTCTTAATGGCTATGTCAGGCGAATCAAAAGGTGTTAAAGACCTGTTTAATTATCGTTTTAACGAAAATACAAGTCTTGCACATCATTCAATTAAAAATTTAATTATCACTGCTTTACTTGAAATGAAAGGTGATTTTGCCCATTCACTACCAATCCTTTGTGATTTATTAGATGTTAAAGGCAAAATCCTTCCGCTCACAGAAGATAATGTTAATCTAATTGGTGTAACCAAAGAAGGCTATGAAATAATCGGTGAGGCTGAAATAACTGAATCAAAAAGAAAAATAGTAGATTTAAAATATAATAAAAAAGTAACAGTTACCCCAAAGGTCCTAGAAGAAATCAAAAAAGCCGACTTAATAATATTTAGTTCAGGTTCTCTTTTAACTAGTATCTTGCCACACATAATCGTTCCTGAAATCAGTGAAGCTATTGCTGCTTCTAAAGCTAAAAAAATGTATATCTGTAATATGCTTACTCAACCAGGTGAAACTGATAACTTTAAAGTAAGTGATCACATTAAAGTTTTAGAGAAAAAACTTGGTAAAGGAACAATCAACGTTGTAATAGCTAATACTCTTAAAATACCCAAAAACATGGCTTTACTAGCTAAATCAGAAGGTAAAGATCCTGTTGATATAGACGAAAAGAAATTAGAAAAAATGAATATTCATCTAATCGCTGAAAAACTCTTTAAAGTTGAAGATGGTTATGTTCGTCATGATGCTTTAAAAACTGCTTTTCTAATCTTCTCATATTTAATGGAAGAGGAATAAGATGACTTTTACAACAAAAATAAAAGAAGAAATAACGAGTAATGATATTTCGGTTTTAGAATCCCTAGTTGAATTATCAGCTTACATTCGTCTAAATGGTCAAATATCCAAAAACAAAATAACGCTTGTTATGGAAAACGGTTCAGTCGCTCGTCGTATTTATAAAGATATAAAACATAATTTTGGCGTTAATATCAAAATTACTATTCGTAATCAAAAAAGATTTCGTGTTAAACAATTATATATTTTAGAAATAAACGAAAAAGTTTCTGATATCTTAGAAGATTTAAATATTTTAAAAGATAATAAAAAAACATTACCAGAAGAATACTTCTTAAATTCTAATGAAGAAAAGATGTCATTCTTACGTGGTGCTTTCTTAGCTTGTGGTAGTATTAATGATCCTAGTACTGGTAGTTACCATTTAGAATTTACAGCTTCCACCAAAAAAGAAGCCGATTATATAGCTGATCTTTTAAAAAACTTAAATATTATTGCTAAAGTCTTAAAACGTAGTAATCATTATATGATTTATATCAAGAGTGCTGAAATGATCAGTGAAATAATCCGTATGTTAGGAGCAACTAATAACTTCTTCTATTTTGAAGATATTAGAATATATCGTGATCATAAAAACATGGTTAATCGTTTAAATAATTGTGAAATAGCTAATCAAGAAAAAATTCTTAAAACTGGTTTAAAACAACTTGAAGAAATAAAATATCTTCATGATAATGATTTAATTGGTTTATTAGATGAAAACGTTCAAGAAGCGATAAGGTATCGTGAAAGTTATCCTGAAACTTCTCTTCAAGAACTAGCTGATATTATTACCAATGAAACCGGTCGTAAAATCGGTAAATCAGGTATTAATCATTACTTTATTAAAGTAAGAAATCTTGTTGAAAAACATAAAGCCAAACAAAAAGATCTATAGGTTAATCTTATAGATCTTTTTTCTACCACATATTTGTATATGTTCCTTCTTCTTTATATACCTCATCCATTAAAATAATATGTTGATATAAATAACTACTAGGTAACTTACTTTTAGCCATTGTTGTAATCACAACCCCAGCTGTTGTATTAAGTGATTCAGCAATATAATAATTCTTCTCATCTATTCCCGCGATAATTGCCATATGACCATTATTACCGATTAAATCCCCAACTTTAACTTTATTTGAATTTAATAAATCTTTAGTTATCTTAACTTTAGTACCTAAATCATCTAAATCATAATGTGAAGCATTTTCGCCAGCTCCTAAGTCACCAACATCAATGCCACCATTATATAACGCCCAAGTAACAAAGCCCGAGCAATCTAAACCATTCGGATATTTTTGACCATATTTATATTGTGGTAGATTAACATACATTGGTATTTCACAACCCCACATAGCTGGTCCCGCTAAGATAGCTCCCTCTTCTAATAATGAATAATCATCTTCACTTAAATATAAACCTTTATGATAATATCTTCCTTCACCATCAACATGTTTATAAGGCGGATAATTCTTAAGTCTTCCATTTTCGGAAAAGTAATGAACACGGTAACTAAATTCCAAAGCTAAAAATCTTGCTGCCGCAATAACACCTGCTCTAGTACCATATCCTGCACTTTCAACTCGATCAAACAAGATTTCATTTATTAAGTCCGCTTCTTCTTTTGTAAATTGCTTACATTTAACATAAGGCTTATCAAAATTAATTTTTGGTTTAGTAATAAAACTTGAAACAAAAACATTTATTTTAGTAGTAGTTCCTGTTTGACTAGTTAAAGTAATCTCCGTAGCTCCATAATCATTACCCGTAATAACTCCCTCACTAGATACACTAGCTATCTTATCATTAGCACTTGTCCAAGTAATATCATCTTCTACACTACCTAGTTTAACTAGTTCATAACTTATTTTTTCATTACCACCTTTATATAAATAAATCGTCTTTTTATTTGGTTTAATTTCTAATACTTTATTAATCTCTACCTTTTGTTTATCTATATCATTTATATTTCCGTATTTATCTTTAACAAATATCTTATAATCTCCACTAGGAACCGTAAAACTACAATATCCATTACTAGCTTTTAACCATTCACTATCATTTATATCTGGGACTTTATCTTCACTTGTTAAATAACACCAAGTTTCTTTATTTAATTTATAAAAATAATTATCTACTTCAACATTAAAGATAACTTGATTTTCAAAATTAATACTTTCATTAATTTCAATATTTTTAATATAAGGTGCAGTCTTTAAATTGGCATGAATAAATAAACCTATTAATAGTAAAATAAGTATCACAACAATAACCACTATAATATGTTTAACCTTTTTATTCATAAGCCACCTCAGCTATTAAAATTATAGCATAATAATTATTTTATATAAAATTTATCCTTCTAAAAAAATATACAATTATCTTAAATATATAGTATAATTACATTAGAATACGAAAGGGTGTATAAGATGTCATCAAATAGAACAAATGTAACTTTTAATGATGGAACAGTCATTGAAGTAGAAAAAGGTACTACAATATATGAATTAAGTAAATTATATCAACCTAAAATGAATAATCGTATTGTTGGTGTTGAAGTAGATAATGAAACTATTTCTATGGAAACTAAAATCAATCGTGCAACTAAATTAAATTTTATTGATTATACAACAATTAATGGTTTTAAAATAAATAAATGTGGTTTACAATTCGTTACAGAAGTTGCTTTAAAAGAAGCTTTTGGTGAAGGTTATGAAGTAACATTTGATCACTCAATAGCTAATGGTCTACATATGACTATTATTAGTGAAAAGAAGTTTACTTTAAATGATGCTAAAAAATTAAAAACTAAGATGAATGAAATCATCGTTAATGATGAACGTATTTATGATTTAAACGTTGAAAAGAAAGAAGCAATCAGTTATTACAATCGTGTAAAAGCTACTGAAAAAGCCCAGAATATCCATAATCTAACTAATAAAATAGTTACTGTTCATAAATTACGTAATTATATTAATTATTATTATTCTGATATGCCATATTCAACTGGTTGTTTAAATAAATATGATTTAGTATATCTTGGTGAAAATAAACTAGTTTTATTATTCCCATCTTTAACTACTAAATATAAAGTCCCAGAATATATTCATTATCAAAATGTTATTAAATGTTTTGAAGATTCTAAACAATGGATAAAGTCTTTAAAAGTTCCTTTTATTGCGGATTTAAACAAAATGGTATCAGATTGTAAAATAGAGAATTTTATTAAAATAGTAGAAACTGATTTTGATAATCGTATTCATGAATTAGTTGACGATGTCTTAGCTAAAAAAGCTCGCTATGTTTTAGTAGCTGGTCCGTCATCATCTGGTAAAACTACAACTACTAAGAAAATAACTCTTCAATTACGTAGTCGTGGTATTGAAGTCCTAATGATTTCTGTAGATAATTATTTTAAAGATCGTAAAAATGCTCCTAAAGATGCTAATGGTAATTACGATTTTGAATGCTTAGAAGCATTAGATTTAAAATTATTAAATAAACAATTAAAAGATTTACTAGATGGAAAGAAAGTGTCATTACCAACATATAACTTTGTTACTGGTGAAAAAGAATATGAATCTGAACCAGTTAAACTAAGTGAAAATGCCATAATTTTAATGGAAGGCTTACATTGTATTAATGATGCTATGACTCCAGATTTAGATGCTAAATTAAAATATAAAGTATATTTAAGTCCATTTATACCAATAAATATAGATAGACATAATTATATATCAACAACTGATTTAAGATTAATGAGAAGAATTGTTAGAGATAATAGAACAAGAGCTACCGATGTCGGTGCCACAATTGATTACTGGAATACCGTCCGTGCTGGTGAGGAAAAATATATTTTCCCATTTATCAACAATGTCGATAAGATAGTTAATACTTCATTAGTTTATGAAGTAGGTGTCTTAAAAGTCTTTGTTGAACCATTACTATATTCTGTTAAAAGTAATTCAAGTGCTTACAACGAAGCTCGTCGCTTAATTAACTTCTTACGAGGTTTCTATACAATTCCTTCTGATTATGTAACAGACGAATCCATATTGAGAGAATTCATTGGCAAAAGTGTCTTTGAATATTATAATTAAAAAGAAAGAGGTAGAATATGATAAAAGTTGCAATTAATGGATTTGGCCGTATAGGTCGTTTAGCTTTTAGAGAAATGATTACAGGAAGTGATTTTGATGTTGTTGCCATCAATGATTTAACTGATGCTGAAACATTAGCATATTTATTAAAATATGACACAAATCACCGCTCATTCCATGAAGATATCATTAACTTTGAAGGTGATGAATTAGTTATTAAAGGAACTAAAAGAATTAAAGTATATTCTGAAAAAGATCCTGCTAATCTTCCTTGGGGAGAACTAGGAGTAGATGTTGTTTTAGAATGTACAGGTTTATTTACTAAATTAGAAGATGCTCATAAACACATTGAAGCTGGTGCTAAAAAAGTAATTATTTCTGCTCCAGGTAAAGGTGATATGAAAACTATCGTTTATAACGTTAACTCAGATACTTTAGATGGAACAGAAGAAATAATTTCTGCTGCTTCTTGTACAACTAACTGCTTAGCTCCAGTATTAAAAGTCTTAGAAGACAATATTGGTATTGTAAAAGGTTATATGACAACCATTCATGCTTACACAAATGACCAAGCTACATTAGATATTCCTCATAACAAAGGAATCAAAGCTCGTCGTGGTCGTGCCTGTGCTATGAATATCGTTCCAGCATCTACTGGTGCTGCTAGTGCTATTGGCCTAGTAATTCCAAGTCTATTAGGTAAAATGGATGGTAATGCTTTCCGTGTTCCTGTATCAGATGGCTCAGTAGTTGATGTTACTCTAGAACTAGCTCGTAACACTACAGTAGAAGAAATCAACACATTGTTTACTAACAATCAAAATGAAACTTTAAAATTCACAATGGATCCTATTGTATCAAGTGATATTCTAGGTAAAAAAGTTGGTGCTACAGTAGATGGCCTATTAACTAACGTTCTAGAAAGCGATGGCAAACAATTAGTTAAAGTCGTTGCATGGTACGATAATGAAATGGGTTATACTGCGCAAATGATGCGTACAGCTAAAAAACTATTCAATATTGAAAAATAAAAAGTGCCTTTAATAGACACTTTTTTCTGTAAAGAAAAATCTTAAGAAATTGAACTCATTAAATACATAATTTATAATAGAAAATGGTGATGGTATGAAAAAAAGAATTCAAGACATCGATGTAAAAAATAAGAGAGTCCTATTAAGATGCGATTTTAATGTACCTGTTGAAAACGGAAGAATACTAGATGATAGTAAAATAATCGCTTCTTTAAATACAATAGAATATTTAGTAAAACAAGGGGCAAAGATAATTATCTTATCCCACTTTGGTAAAGTAAAATCTGAAGAAGACAAAGCTAAGAATTCTTTAGCACCTATTGCTGAACATCTTCAAAAGTTAGTTCAAACAAAAGTAATCTTTTCTAAGCAACCTCGTAGTTTATACTTAGAAGCTAAAATTGAAAATATGAATCCTGGCGATATTCTTGTTTTAGAAAACACTCGATTTGAAGATGTACCAGATAAATTAGAAAGCGGTAATGATGCCCAACTAGCTATGTATTGGGCTGGCCTAGCTGACGTTTTCTGTCTAGATGCATTTGGTTCTGCTCATCGTAAACATGCTTCGACATATGGTGTAGCTAAATATTTACCTAATTGCATAGGTTTCTTAGTTGAACATGAAATGCAAATGTTAGATAAATATGTTTTAAATGCTGAAAAACCATTTACTATTGTTATGGGTGGTGCTAAAGTCGAAGACAAAGTTGCTTTAATTGAAGCTTTATTGCCTAAATGTGATCATTTACTAATAACTGGCGGAATAGCTAATTCTTGCTTAGCAACTTTAGGTTTTAATGTTGGTAACTCATTACGTACTAGGGATCCAGAAATCATCGCTAAATTAAAAGAATTATTAATTAATTATAAAGATAAAATTATGCTACCAGTCGATGCTATCATAGGTCGTGAATATAATAATGACTTTATTGAACATGTTAATATCGATAAAGTTGAAGAAGACGACATGATCCTTGATATTGGTATGAAGACAATTAATAAATACAAAGAAGTAATTGATTCTTCAAAAACAATCTTTGTTAATGGTACAGCTGGCAAATACGAAGATATTCGCTTTGCCACTGGTACAAGAGAATTATTAAATAACATCGTTAACACTAATGCTATAAAAATAGTTGGTGGTGGCGATGGTGTAAGTGCAGTTAAACATTTCAAACTTGGTGAAAAATTTACTTATTTATCCACTGGTGGAGGAGCAACTTTAGAATATATAATCAATGAAGGATTACCTGCCATTGACAACATCGACGAACAATAAGAAATACTTTATCTGTAATTTTAAATCATTATTACTTAAAGAAGACTTTATCCAATTAAAAAAAGAACTTTCTTCTTTAAATATCACAGATAATATTGAACTTATTCTATGCCCTCCAACTACCTATTTATATATTTTTGAAGATACTAAGTATAAACTAGGTAGTCAAGAAATCTCCATGTATGAAAATGGTGCTTATACAGGCGAAAATAGTGCTGAACAATTAAAATCACTTAATGTATCATATACTTTAATTGGTCATCACGAAAGTCGTTGTATTCTTAAAGAAACCGAAACTACTTTATTAAACAAAATAATTAATGCTTATAAAAACAATATCAAACCAATATATTTTATTGGTGAAACCGAAGAAGAAAAAGAAAGCAATCAAACCGAAGAAGTTTTGACTAATCAATTACATCTATTAAATAACTTACCTCAAGATATAATAGATAATTTAATAATTGTCTATGAACCAATATGGTCAATTGGTAGTGGAGAAATTCCCCAAATAGATGAATTAAATAACATAATTAATTTTATAAATAAGCTAATAAACAATACATATAATACTAACATTCCTCTAATATATGGTGGTAGTCTTAATGACGAAAATATCGAGTCTTTAGCACAAATAGCTAACTTAGATGGCGTCATAATAGGAGAAGGATCTACCAACATTAATACTTTAAAAAATATCTATAACAAATTTAAAAATACTATATAGTCGACAAAATAAAACATAATACCATAAGTAAGCAGTATAAAATAGCATTATAGAAAGAGAAAGAAGATATGAAAAACAACATAAACACATTGGTAGTATGTAGTACAGAAGAATTAAATCGACTTAAAGAAGACATAAGTAAAATATCGACTGAAGTAATTATAAAATATAGTGCTGATAACTATAAAGATGCTTTAAATATAATTAATGATATTAACGCTACTATCGATGCTATTATCATAGATGGCACATTACCTGGCGAAGACGTCTTAAGTTTATTAACTAAATACTCTAATAAATATTATTTATCAAGAACAATCATTATCGATAATATCAAACTTGATTGTTACAACTTAACAACTAGTGATTATCAACTATTTAACATAATCCCTAAATCTTATTCGGTATCTGATTTAATAATATCTTTAGAAGAAATCAAAAAGAAAAATGAAAAATATAATTACCAAAAACTATCTATATATGATCAAGTAGCAGAGATTTTAAAGAAGCTAGGAATTGCCCCAGATAAAAATGGTTTTCATTATCTTAGAAAAGCTATATATGAATGCTACTTAGAACCATCCTTATTGACCTCTATAACTAAAGAGATATATCCTATGTTAGCTAAATCATTTTCGAAAAAAGAAAGTTGTATTGAACGGTCAATTAGAAGTGCTATCGAAACCGGATGGGATCGTGGTAATTATGAATACTCAAATGAATTATTTTCTAATTGTGTAGATTATTATAAAACTAAGCCAACAAATGGTGAATTTATTGCTATCATTGTTGATAAGATAATGATGGAACAAGGAAGAACCTCTTATTAATTTTAAGAAATTACCCTAGAATATTGTAATTT
The DNA here is from genome assembly GCA_947625425.1 of uncultured Bacilli bacterium. The sequence goes on along the minus strand of CANQOH010000004.1, from coordinate 3,724 downwards.
CTTTTTTTTATGTGCTATTATGTTAATAGGAGAATGAAAATGAAAAAAATATTAGCGATTATATTAGATGGTTTCGGTATGCGTGAAGACATTTATGGTAATGCTGTTAAAAATGCCGGAATGAATAATTTTATAGATATATGGAATAATTATCCTCATTGTTTATTAAAAGCTAGTGGTCCATCTGCTAATCTTCCTGAAGGACAATGTGGTAATAGCGAACTTGGTCATAAATTAATTGGGGCTGGTCGTCTTACTTCTAATCGTTTAACTGATGTTGACGAAATATTTAAAAAAGAACGTTTAAAATACAATGGTAAATTTAATGAAATGATTGAATATTTAAAAAGTAATAGTGCTAAAAATCTTCATATTAGCTTTTTAATCTCTGATGGCGGCGTATCTTCTCATATAAGACATCTTCAATCATTTATTGAGTTACTAAAAACCTATAAATTAGATAATAAAGTATATCTTCATTTAATATCTGATGGTCGTGATTCGGATCGCTATTCAGTTTATAAATATATAAAAAGCATTAATCATTTAATAACCGATAATATATATATTGCTTCAGTATGTGGTCGTTACTATGCTATGGACTATACTAAGGATTATAGTCGTACTAAAATGTATTATGACTTATTATTTACTGGTAAAGGAATCGAAGCTGGTAATTTAGGTTTAACTATTGATAAATGTTATGAGAAAAAAATTACTGATGAATATATACCTCCTTTAAAAACTCATAATTTTCTTGAACTTCAACCAAGTGATGCTTTCTTATTTTTAAACTTTAGTAAGAGTAATCAAATCCAATTACTTAATGCTATGACTAATAAAGATTTTGTTGAATTCGATACTTATCCAACTAATATAAAAGTTTATAGTTTATATGAAATAGATAAAAATCTAAGTCGTAATTACTTCTTTGAATCTAAAACAATTAATCATACCTTATGTGAATATATATCTGAGTTAGGTCTTAATCAAGCTCATATCTTTGAAAGTGTTAAAAGTTATCCAATGAGTTATTTCCTTAATGGTGAAAAATATAACGAAATTGAAAATTGTGATATCTTCTGTGTTGATTCACCAGCTGTTGATAGTTTTGATCTAAAACCCGAAATGAGTTCTTTAGCTGTCTCTAAAACCGCAATTGAATGTATGGAAAAAGATTATGATTTTATTTTAGTTAATTTTGCTAACCCTGATGAAGTAGGTCATACAGGTAACTATCAAGCAACTATTAACGGCTTACAAGCAGTAGATATTTGTCTTGGTAAAATAATTGAAGTCGCTGAGGAAAACTTCTATAAAGTAGTCATTATTAGTAGTCATGCTAAAACTGATACCATTATCAATCGTGATAATGATATAATAACCAAGAACACAACCAGTCCAGTCCCATTTATTATCATGGATAAAAAAGTTAAATTAAATAATGGTGACTTGTATAGCTTCGCTCCAACAATCTTAAACTATATGGATATAGCTATTCCCAAAGAAATGAAAGATACCGATATCTTATTCTAAATATTTGAGGTCATAAATGAAAATCATAAATACTATCAAAAAATATATAATTCCAATATATTGCTTAATCTTATCTTTTGCCTTTTTACTATTTACTAGTAAAAACTCTTTTTTGTATCCCTTAAATGATTGGGTTGACGCTAATGCTTTCTTTACAGTTGGCAAAAGTATGATGCATGGTGTTGTTCCTTATAAAGACCTATTTGAGCAAAAAGGCATATTACTATATTTTATATATGGCCTAGGTTCATTAATATCATTTAAAAATTTTTATGGTATTTTTGTTATCGAAGTTCTTTTATTCAGCCTTTTTCTTTATTATATTCATAAAATAATAACTCTTTTTATCAAAAAAGAATATTCTTATCTTATTTTACCAGTCATAAGCTTGTTAATAACGACTAGTACTGCTTTTGTTCATGGTAGTTCTTGTGAAGAATTCTGTCTTCCTTTATTTGCTATTTCTTTATATTATTACTTAAGGCATTTTAAAGAAAAAGAACTTAATTACAAAGAATTAGCCCTTAATGGTTTTCTAGCTGGTTGTATTTTACTTATTAAATACACTTTACTAGGTTTTTGGTTTGCTTTCATGATGTTTATCTTTTTTAACCTATTCTTTAAAAAGCAATATAAAAAAGCTTTCTTATCATGTCTAGCTTTCCTAGGTGGCATGTTTATACCACTTTTAATTGCTTTAATCTATTTTGCTATTAATAAAGGTATTAAAGAATTCTTTGATGTCTATTTCCTATTTAACATCAATGCTTATAATAATGAAAAAAGTACCTTAATTATTAAACTAAAAGAAATCTTTACTGGTTTCGTCAAAGCCGTAAACAATAATGGTCTTATAATAACAATCCTTATTTTAGGTATTCCCCTTTTCATAACTCAATTAAAAACAAATACATATTGTAAGATAACTCTTATTCTTACCTTCATAATAACTATTATTGGTATGTTCTGGGGCTTAAGATTTTATCGTTATTATCTTTTGCCAATTTTTATTATCTTAACCATTTCTTTAGTATCGCTAATATCTATTTTAAGTAAGTACACCGATTCATTCTTTAAGTGGCGTTACTACCTAATCCCAATTATACTAATAAACATAGTGTTGATTATATGTAGCTACTATAATGCTAACTACCGCGAGATGATTGGTTTAAAGAAAAATGAAATGTTTCAGTATCGTTATGCGAAGTACATCAATCAATATGAAAATCCTACATTATTAAACATGGGCTACTTAGATGGTGGTTTATATACTACAACTGGTATTATTCCTAATACTCGATATTTTGAATTACAAAATATATCTTATAAACGTTGGCCAGAAAATAAAGATTCTTTTAAAAAATATGTCGAGAATGAAGAAATAACCTTTATCTTATACTACACTAAAAAAGATATCGACTATGTTAAAGAAAAAGACTCTTATATATTTAATCATTACCATTTAGTCTTCAATGATCAACAATTATTTGAAAATAAAACATATAATGCCTATCTATTCGAATTAAATAATCTTCAATAAAAGTTCATACTTGAACTTTTTTTATTATATGCTATTATATTAATAGGAGAATGAAAATGAAAAAGAAATCTATTTTAATTATATTAATTATTTTGCTTGTTATAATTGCTGTAACTACCATCGTTATATTCGCTAATCGAAATTCTAGCTTAGAAAAACAATTATCTAAGACCGAATATATAAAAATAGTTTATGTCCGTCCACGCAATGAAGAAAATACTGGCAAAGAAACTAAAATAACTAGTAAAGAACAAATTGATAAGATAGTTGATATTGTTTTAAAAGGACGAGAAGTAAAAGATACAGATGGCATAAATTTAGATGGAGCACCTCATTATCGATTAACATTCTATAATAAAAAAGATCAAATTATTGAAGAAATAGAATATAACTACTATGCTACAGACAATAAAGAAGACAATTCATCTTATATAACTTTAAAGAATAACAAAAATAGATATTATATTGATAATGATGCTTTACTAAGCTTAATTGATCCTTAATTAAAAAAATAAAATTATTTAAACCATGTTTCATTAATAAAGAAATGTGGTTTTTTATATATAAAATTAAATTTAGGCTTGATTTCACCGCAGTTTCTTGCTATAATGAAAATCGTATGACTGCGTAGATGTGTGAGGTTGCCGA